>JASJAN010000006.1 GCA_030066985.1 Desulfobacterales bacterium | reverse complement strand
TTGTTATTATGCTTTGTTCACCACGGATGACACGAAGTTCAGAAAGCGTTTCAATAGCAATTTTGAGGAGATCAATCTTTGTGTTATTCGTGAACTTCGTGGTTATATCGTAATTAATTATGGCCTGTTTAGTTTAGGATTTGTAAATGGAAACGTTTAGATATCTGCCTGGTGTGACCACATTGACTTTGAATCCCCAAGCCTGTGTGGGTTGCGGTATGTGTGAGATTGTCTGCCCGCATGCCATCTTTTCAATGCACAACAAAAAGGCCCGCATCGATGATCTGGACGCCTGTATGGAATGCGGTGCCTGTGCTAAAAATTGCCCCGCGGACGCCATTGGGGTGTCACCGGGTGTGGGCTGTGCGTCCTATATTATTCAGACCTGGATCAAGGGCAGGAACACCGCTGTGTGCTGCGGCAATTAGAACCTATCTCAAAAATGCATCTAACGCCCAGGGGCATTGTTGTAAACCGATTCAAAATGCTCGAATACTATCGTGTATGCTCCACTTTTGAATCGGTTTACGTCGCGCCCTTGGGCGTGATCTACTGTTTTTGAGATAGGTTCTATGCCACTCACCCAAGACCCTCACTTCGAAAGCCGGTCCCAGAAAGCTTTACCCTGCGCCTGCCGATGGTCACCAGATGGTCGTTCCGCTTTTTTCTCGTTTGCGGCATTGCCTCCGCGCAGTCGCGCGATGCGCTCTTCAAGGGGTGGATGCGTTGAAAACAAGCTCATCATACTTCTGCCTGACAAAGGATTTACGATAAACATATGGGCGGTAGACGGGCTCGCATTCATCGGTCTTTGTTTCGAATACTGGCCCAATTTTTCAAGCGCGCGGGCCAATCCTTCCGGGCTGCCCGCAAAACGCGCGCCGGTCGCATCCGCCAAGTATTCGCGTGATCGCGAGATGGCCATTTGAATAATCATGGCTGCAAACGGCGCCATTATCGACATGGCAATCAGTCCGATGGCGCCGCCTCCCCGATCGCCATCACCGCCCCTTCCGCCAAACAAGGCTGAAAATCGCGCCATATTCGCCAGGACCATAATAGCACCGGCCATGGTGGCCGCAATGCTGCCGATTAAAATATCACGATTTTTGACATGCGCCAATTCATGCGCCAGCACACCCTTGACCTCATCGTGTTCCATTATATTGAGCAAACCCTGGGTAACAGCCACAACGGCATGCTCCGGGTTGCGGCCGGTGGCAAAGGCATTCGGCGTGTCTTTAGGTATGACATAAATCTTAGGCATCGGAAGCTGGGCATTATCGGCCAGCGTCTTGACCATCTCATATACTCCCGGTGCCTGCTCAGGACTGACTTCCTGGGCACGGTACATTTTTAAAACAATTTTATCCGAAAACCAGTAACTGAAAAAATTCATCCCCGCGGCGATCAAAAGCGCAAGGATCATTCCCTGTTGCCCGCCAAAATACTGCCCGATCCAAATGATTAAGGCCGTCATCACAGCCAGGAGGATCGTAGTTCTTATCCGGTTTCCCATCGCTCTTAACTCCTTTCATTCTGCCCATGGATAGCGGCTGTGCATTAAGCACAATCAGTTCGCCTTTATGTCCAGCCTTTGTTGCTGATATCATGTTGAACTTTACTGCCAGAATATAAAGCGGTACTTAAAATTGGCAAGCTCGCGCATCCAATTTTAAAGTGGCGTCTGACGCTCTAGGCCGGATTATTCATAAAAGTCGATTTGCAATAACTAAATGAAATTCAAAAAAATAATTATTCTTTTGTAAAAATACTTGTTGTTTGCCTTAGGTTAATATGCTACACGCAAAGGTATTGCCGAAGAGAGCAATTGCAGGCCGTCATGCCAACAAATATACGTTAATCAAATCCATGATCTGCACCCGGTTAGATGCCCCCCTGACCGAAAATGCGAGATAAACCCAACGCTTTGGTGCTGCATTGACGGATGAAATTAGGTGAGCAGAATGGAGAAATTGAAAACCGCGCAAGACTCGCTGCAGCTCGTGGAGCCATACAGCCAATCCAGCGATTCACAGCGTATCCCATCCGCAAACCCACCCGTCGCTGATTCACAAATCAGTCCAGCCGAAAAAAAAGCACTCTACGCCGTAACGCGCAGACATACGGAAGAAGAGGCTGCGCAAGCCGTCAGAATTCGCAAGGCACAGCTGATCAATAAAATCAACTTCATTAATTTTCAGGACAGAACGCTTCTGGTCAATCTTAAACACCGTTCCTATCATAGTCTTAAAACACTTTTGGCCAGGCCTCAACCATGCATGGGCGATGAGCTGGATTGTTCCTGGGAAGATTCGCAAAACGACTTACAGTCATTGGACGCATATGAATTTCAAAATCTTTTAATCCCAGATGGTCAAAACCTCATCAGCTTGGAACCCGAGCTGATCCGCATGGATAAAAAAGTCATTCGGCTATTGCTACCGGAACATGGTGTTGAAGTCAGTTCACGGAAGATGCAGCGCCATGCCAGCATAGGAATAACGGCGCAACTCATACAAAACAGCTCTATTTTTTCCGGCACACTGGTAGATTTTAATGCCTGTTCTCTTAAGATAAAGCTCAAGGCTGAGCCACCCCAAACTTTTGAGTGGATTAATTCAGAATCTACAATTAGCCTTATCTTATCCGATTCCAAAGAAACGTATTATTCCGGTGAATGCAAAATCATTCGACATGACGCAGATAAAAAAAATCGCGTTTACATATTAAAACCTATCGTCTATGAAATTCAACGCTTCAAGAATAAAGAGTTTCGAAGTAACCGCTACCAATTAACACCTTCACCGAATGTTTTCTTCAGACACCCCTTAACCCATAGACGGTTTGATCTTAAAGTCATCAATTTGTCAGGATCGGGGTTTGCGGTTGAAGAAAGCCACACAAATTCCGTACTTTTGCCGGGTATGATTTTGCCTGAATTGGAGTTAAGTGTTGCCAACAGTTTTAAAATCAAATGTCGCGCTCAGGTCGTTTATCGTAAAAGCATCGACACTGAAGTTGCGGAAAACAAAGTAAAATGCGGTCTGGCGCTGCTCGACATCGATATCCAAGATCACGCCAAACTAATTTCTATTCTGCAACACGCCAAGAATGAAAATTCCTACTTTTGCAATCGTGTCAGCCTTGATGAGCTCTGGAATTTCTTTTTTGAAACAGGGTTTATCTATCCTGACAAGTATGAGCATATTGAAAAAAACAAACATCAGATCAAAGCGACTTACGAAAAACTTTACAATCGCGACTCCAACATTACACGACATTTTATCTACCAGGACAATGGCCGTATCCTGGGGCATATGGCCATGCTTCGCTATTACAATACTACCTGGTTAATTCACCATCATGCCGCCCGCAAATCAGCTCTCAACAAAGCCGGGTTGATCGTCCTCGACCAAATTGGCCGCATGGGCAACAATTCCCACCGACTCAATTCGCTGAACATGGACTATTTGATTTGTTATTACCGCCCTGAAAATAAATTTCCGAGCCGAGTCTTTGGGGGAGCTGCCCAGTCAATTCATGATCCTCAAGGATGCTCAATAGATGCCTTCGCCTACTATCATCATCGGCACGATCTAGCCCGCAAGGCACATCTGCCGGAAACATGGCAGCTTGATGAGATATCAGAGATGGATCTTTTGGAGTTGGAAAATTTTTACCAGCACGTATCCGGAGGGCTGATGCTGGATGCCACCGATTTGAAACCCGACTGCCTTAACATTGATGCACTTTCTAAAGAATACAATCGTATGGGCTTAAATCGCAACCGTCACCTCTTCGCAGTGCGGCAGCAAGAGCAGTTAAAAGCGGTGGTTATGGTGAATTTAACCAACCTTGGCCTCAATCTGTCTGATTTAACCAATTGCATCAAAGTTTTTGTTATCGACTCGAAAGCATTTTCGCCAAAAATCTTAAACACCACCCTCGACACCCTGGCCATAAAATTTGAAAAATCAGACATGCCCGCACTTTTATATCCTGCCGCCTATGCCGATGAAAAGGGCATTGCCTACGAAAAGCACTATAATTTATGGGCATTCAGCCTGCAGTTCTCGGATCAGTATTTCAAGTATATCAATCGGCTGCTGCGATTCTTTTAGGATCAATCTCAGGAAACAGGCTTACGCCCGCAGCAGGAAATAAGGGGGGTGTAGGTAAATCTTCTGAAATCACTGAAAAATTCGACAAATTCTTTAAAAAAGCCGTCGAAACCATCTTCATAGGCATCAAACTCAATCCCCGAATGCTTCCCAATGGTTTCCACTTTTTTGGTAAAGTTAAAATTATCGACGTCTTTTAATTCACCGAAAATGAGGTTATGGGGTGTGACCTTAACGTCAATATCCCGGTAGCCTGTGTCATAAAGGTATGAATACAATTTAATTCCGGCATACGGATCGAAGTTAAACTCATTTTGGATAATATCCATAATGGCATTTAAATACTTTTCCAGTCGACTGGTGTGACCGAAATACCGCATACAGTTGCAGTCCAGATCGATCAGGCATAGAATTCCGCCCGGTTTTAAAATCTTTGAGATATTTTTGACAATATCCGGGCTTTCCTGACGATAGTATTCAAGCACAAACCGTACCCAGACAAAATCGAACATCCCCAGATCAGCCAGCGGTTGGCGTATATCGGTACATATATACTCAATGGTTTCATGGGCATAATGGTCTTTGGCATATTGCAGTCTCTGCGGCGACAGGTCCACCCCAACAGCTGAACCATTCGGTTCTACGAGCTTGTTCAGGTAAAAAGTGGTTTTCCCTGACCCGCAGCCCAAATCAGCAACGCGCATCCCCGGTTTGATACCCGCCCAGAGCGCTTGTTTTTCAACCGCCACAGGATCTGTTTTCATATCAAGACGAACAGATTCTTCAGCACTTTCCATTAAATAATTACGCTGCTTCATTATTTAGATTCCTCAACCTCCCAAATTATCATTGACCGAAGTCGCAAAAGGGCCTTTGTTTTACAAAAATGCTATATTGATGACAAAAGTAAAAAAAGTCAACAGATCCGGCAACAATACCTCATTTTTCGGTTAAAAAGCGATCTTGCCGAATGCCTTATGCAGTGGGCACCAACCATGGGCGGCGGCCCTTAAAGGGGTAGTTCTCGCCTGCCGCCGGAATGATGCTAACGGGGCGATTCCATCGGAAATAGAGCTGCCACCCAGTTAAATGCCCCAGACTTTGGGGATTTACCCCTTTTTCGGCATCGGAAGGCGCACCTTTCGGCTATCCGCCCTATTGAAATTAAGAAATATCTTAAAGTGTTAACGCATTCATGCCGTTTTCAGAACAATTGGCACAATAAATGAAAAGTTAATAGGGTGAAGGCGCCCCGGGAAGAGTGAACCATCGCAGAAAGAAGATTAGGATGGGCACGTCTGACTTCTTCTTAGACCCCTTTTGTTGACACCGCCACATACGGTGAGTAGATTTACACAAAAATGAATTGTTGCGTATAATCTAAGGAGGAAGATAATGAACAAAGCGATCAAGTGGGGATTGATCATATGTGTCGGGCTGGTTGTGCTGGTTGTTGCCACGTTACTAATAGCGCCGGCTTTTATCGACATTAAGGACTATAAACCCGAAATAGAAAAGCTTGTCGCCGAGAAGACCGGCAGGCCGTTTAGCATGGGAGATGATCTGAGCCTGTCGCTTTTTCCGTGGGCCGGTGTCTCTTTTTCCGAGGCCAAACTGGGAAATTTGGCCGGATTTGCTGAAAAAGAGTTTGTTTCGGTCAAGTCCTTTGAGGTCAGGGTCAAGCTGTTGCCTCTGCTGTCCAAAGACATTCAAGTCAAGCGCTTTGTCTTAAACGAACCTTTCATTACCTTAGTGAAAAACAAGGACGGGCGCGGTAACTGGGCTCAGATGGAGGGGACCAAGGATAAAACAACAACCGAAAAGAAAAAAGAACCCGAACCGTCGAGCGCCGGTCTGCCCATCAAAGACCTGACCGTTGGTGAGTTTTTATTGAAAAATGGTTCGATCATCTGGATTGACCACTCAACCCAGAGCCGCAAGGAAATAACAGCCGTTAATTTAAATTTAAAAGATGTCTCCCTGGACCGGCCGATCAAACTGTCTTTTGCAGCACAACTCGATAAACAACCCATATCAATGGTAGGCGCTTTAGGACCCGTCGGCAAAGACTTCAAGCAAGCCACCATCCCCGTGGATCTGGATATCAATGCCCTGAAGGAGCTTGTCCTGCAGCTAAAAGGCAGCGTCATGAATCCGGGGTCAACACCTGGATTCGATCTGGCCGTTGAGATGAAGCCGTTTTCCCCGCGCAAGCTGGTCGCCGCCCTGGATCAACCATTTCCGGTGGCCACTTCAGATCCCAAAGCTTTGGACAGTGTGGCGCTAAAAGCGAATCTCAAAGGAGACGCCAACCGGGTTTCGGTATCCAATGGGGTTTTGAATCTAGACGAATCAACGCTTAATTTTTCGCTCAAGGCCTCCGATTTTTCGAGACCCAATCTGGCATTTGATATGAATTTAGACCAGATCAATCTGGATCGCTATCTGCCGCCAAAATCCGAACAACCCGCTCCCGCTGAAAAAACAGCTGCCAAAAAAGCCACCGATTATGAGCCCCTGCGCAAAATGATTTTGGACGGGCGTCTTAAAATCGGTCAGTTGGTGGCCAGCAAAGCCAAAATCAGCGACCTGCTGGTTCAGATCAAGGCCAAAAACGGTATTTTCAATCTTGATCCGCTGCAATTGACTATGTATCAGGGCAACGTCAACGGCAAAGGCAATTTCAATGTGCAGACCCAAACACCCAAAAGCAACATGAGCCTGAATGTGGCCGGCGTTCAGGTTGGCCCTTTGCTGCGCGATGTTGTGGAAAAAGATATTCTTGAAGGCGTCACAAATGCGCAACTCAACCTGGCCATGACCGGCGATAATCCGGATAAGATAAAGCAGACCCTCAACGGTAAGGGTCAGCTGCAATTTAACGACGGTGCCATCGTCGGTATCGATCTGGCCGGAATGGTTCGCAATGCCAAAGCCGCATTTGGCCTGGCCCAAAAACCTTCCGAGCGACCGCGCACCGATTTTGCAGAACTCAGTGCGCCCTTCACCATTACCAATGGGCTGTTCAACACCCCGCAAACCAGTCTGAAGTCACCGCTGATTAGGGTTCTGGCAGCCGGTGATGCCAACCTGGTCACAGAAACGCTGGACTTCCGGGTGGAGCCCAAAGTGGTCGGCACAATCAAAGGACAGGGGGATGTATCGGATCGCAGCGGACTGATGGTTCCGGTCATCGTATCCGGAACATTTTCCGATCCCAAGTTTGCACCGGACCTTGCCGGCGTCGCCAAAAAGCAGTTGCAGGGTGTGTTAGAGGGGACCGAAAAACCCGAAGAATTGATGGATAAAGAGAAGCTTGAAGAAAAAGGCAAAGGACTTTTGAAAGGAATACTCAATCAATGAGACAAACCCTCAGACCAGGCAGCACCTTGATCATCGCTGTGGTACTGTCATTTATTTTGACCGGCTGTGCCGGCGTGGGTAAGCGCATGGAACAGCCGCGAGTCAAACTCGCCAATATTCGTCCGGAGTCGTTTAACTTCCTTGAAACCGTCTTTGAGGTACAGCTGCGCGTATTCAACACCAATGATACACCCTTAATCATCAAAGGCATCGAAAGTGAAATTGAAATTAACGGCAAAGATTTTGCCTTCGGGGTTTCAGAATCCGATGTTCAGATCCCGGCTTATGGCACTGAGCTTTTGACGCTACGCGTATATTCATCGGTCATTGACATCATTAAAAGTGCTGTGGGCATGCAAAAACAGGAACAATTGCAATATCGAATTAAGGGCAAGCTGCGCCTGGGAGCAGGCGCTTTTCCCGGAGTCCTGCCTTTTGAGTCCGAAGGCCAGATCTCCCTACCGGACATCCCCGAATTAATGGAGCGCCGTCAGCTTACTGAATAATCGCCGCCCAAAAATGTTTAACTTTCTATAATGTAATCAATTAGATCCCAAATAAACAAAATCCCAAAATTCAAGCATCAAATATCGACTCGGTCTGAGCCCTTCGGCCGTGAGCTACATTCGGTCTGAACGTTCGACCGAGCTCACGTTAAAGTCTCATGTCGAAGGCAGGGCCGAACGGCTCGTCGCAGGCCAAACAAATTCCAAATCTCAAATTTCAATGACCCCAACAGTTGTGATTTTGAATTTGGGTGTTTGGATTTTCTTCAATTCCGTAACCTGACCGGTCTTGTGAAAACAATCTGAATTTTGTAAAATATAAATGGCACCTGAGGCTCAAAACGGATTCAAACCCGTTTGTTTGAGTAGCGCCAAACTTTAGCTGATTGGGCTGAAGCGATAAAAAAAGCCACCTGGACGGCTCTGACTGAAGGATAAAATGACTGCCAATAGCAAAAGCACCCCCATTACCAGCCGCATCTGGACCTGGTTTACAAGGGACTTTTTAGGCATTTTTCGCGAAATGCGCTGGAGTTATCTGCCGCCGCTGATGGTCTATCTGGCAGCCGGTATTTCGGCATTTACCGGCATTATCGAATCATTTTTTGTCAAAGAGCAGTTGGGATTATCGGCTGCCTTTCTGGCCGGTCTGGCCTTTTGGGCCGGCCTGCCCTGGGCCTTAAAGATGCCGCTGGGACACCTGGTGGATCTGTTCTGGCGCCGCAAAGCCGCCTTTGTTTATTTCGGGGCCACCTTGATGGCGCTTAGCTTGCTGATCATGGTGGGCTTGACCGGTCATACTCAGTGGATGGCATCATTTTTACCGGTTGATACCTGGTATATCATTTCGGTGCTGCTCTCCCCGGTGGGGTTTGTTCTGCAGGATGTTGTGGCCGACGCCATGACCGTTGAAGCCGTGCCGACCGTCGATGACACCGGCACCCGCATAGCGGATGATAAACTGCAGCGCATGCATGTCACCATGCAGACCCTGGGACGCATCGCCATTATCGGCGGCAGCGCTCTGGTGGCCGGGCTGGGTGGCTGGCTGGCCAGCATCCTCTCCTATGAGATCATGTACAAGTGGTCGCTTATTATCCCCCTAATTTCAGTTATGGGGGTAACCCTGGGCAGCTGGACGACCCGACGTCGCCGCCGTCAGCTGAGGCAAGAAGGATTTTCAGCAGCGGAAATCGATGACATGCTGCAGGCAAACGACAACCGCACAGATCCCAACTGGTATATCCTGGGGGGCAGCGGCGTGTTTGTGATCATGACCCTGCTGCTGGGGTTGTCGGCTCTGCAATTAAAAAAAGAAATCATCTTTGCGGGCTCCCTGGCGATTATCGGCTATCTCATTTTCCAGCTCGTGCAGGAGATGGCGCCGGCTAAGCGTCGTGAAATCATCAGCATTGCGGTGATCATCTTTGTCTTCCGGGCCATGCCCTCATTTGGCCCCGGTGCCCAGTGGTGGCAAATCGATGTGCTGGGTTTTGATGAGGCCTTTTTCGGCACTTTGCGGCAGATCGCTTCATTGCTGGCCATCGCCGGTATGTTTGCCCTGCGCAGCTGGATGGGGCGCCATCCGGTGCCCTATCTGGTGGTATTTTTAGCGGTCTACCAGACCATTATGATCCTTCCGTTTATCGGCATGTATTTTGGTTTGCATGAGTGGACCGAAGCCCATTTTGGCTTTGGCGCGCGCACCATTGCCATCATCGACACTATGGCCGATTCGCCCATGGGCCAGGTGGCCATGATCCCCATGCTGGCCTGGATTGCCAAGGAAGCACCCCGTGATAAAAAAGCCACCTATTTTGCCGTTATGGCGGCCTTCACCAATCTGGCCCTTTCGGCCAGCCAGCTTGGCACCAATTATTTGAATAAAATCTTTATCATCCCGCGCGGTCAGTACGATGAGCTGGGCACCTTAATGATAACGGTCAGCGTCATGGCGCTTATTCTGCCAATTATCACCGTTCTGATCTTCAACAACCCGTTCCGCCGGCAAAGTTCGCCGACCAAAGCTGCTGCTGAAATTGAAGCCCCATCTGCTAATTCCGCCGCCAAGACCTGAACCGTCTGCGAATAACGATTTTTTATTTGCTTCATCTCCGCTGTCGATGGTAGTTTCTAACCATACCTGAATCGGTCCAAACAGCTTTTGAGGCCTGATATGAAGCTAGGCATAATTGGCCTGCCGCGTGCAGGCAAATCAACCGTATTTGATGCCTTGACCCAAAATACTACCGGCCCCGAACAAAAGGGGCGGGATCGGATTGCCACAGTCCGGGTGCCGGATGACCGCGTCGATGCACTGAGCCGGATGGTCAAGCCGCAAAAAATTATCTACGTCCAGGTGGAATATTTTTTGCCGGGCCTTAAAAAAAACAGCACTGCAGACCCATCACTGTGGACAGCCGTCAGGGATTGCGACGCGCTGTTGCATGTCATTCGCAACCATGCGGTTTACGGAATTGAGGATCCGTCCCCTGCCCAGGATTTTAACAGACTCGACCAGGAACTCATCTTGGCGGATCTGCTGGTGACAGAAAAACGCCTGGAGCGCATTCAACTAGACCACCAGCGCGGCAAAAAAATGGACCCGGAAGAATACGACCTGCTGACGGCCTGTCGTGACTGTCTGGAAAAAGAAACGCCGTTGAGACACAAACCGGAGCTGGCATCCGCCCACCGCCTCAGAGGGTTTACCTTCTTAAGTGCCAAGCCCACCTTAATTCTTTTCAATAATGAAGATGATGATGATCGTCCCCCGGATGTAGGGCGTCTGGTTGCGGCGGAAGACTGCCTGGTGATCAGGGGTAAACTCGAGCAGGAGCTAGCCCAGATGGCTCCGGATGAGGCTGCTGAATTTCTGGCCGAGTTTAATATCTCGGCATCGGCCATGGACCGCGTGATCCGACGATCGTATGCGCTTTTGGATTTGATTTCCTTTTTTACCATCATCAGCAATGAGGTTCGCGCCTGGACCACTAAAAAAGGCACCCAGGCCCTGGAAGCTGCCGGTCATATTCACAGCGACATGCAAAAGGGCTTTATCCGCGCCGAGGTGATCGACTTTGAGAATCTGATGGCAGCCGGCAGCTACAATGAGGCCAAAAAGCAAGGAACCGTCAGATTGGAGGGCAAAACCTACGAAGTAAAGGATGGGGATATCGTTCAATTCCGCTTCAATGTATAGAAGTGGCTTTTAAACCCTCATCTTTTGGCCGATGGCTGTGTTGCTCATCGTTGAAAGCTGCTTGCGTACAATAAGTACGCTGCGCAGTTTTCAACGCCTCACGCCTTGCCCTCGACCAAAATCTAAACGTTTAAAAGCCACTTCACATATTAAAGATATTTTCAAGCGGTTATCTGGAAACATCAGAGGTCATGTTTTTTTCTGGAAGGCGATATGCTATGAGGTTCCAAATACGGCCACAGTGGCCAGATATTTGGGATGAAAGCACGGAAGATTTTTGTTCTTGTATGCGCAACCGCAAATCGCAAATATCAGGCCACCCGGCACGGCACAATTCATATCGCCTGGAAAAAAATGACATGACCGTAACCCATGTGCTTATTTACCTATCGCGTTTAAACGAATAAGGAGAAGAATTTGGCAAAGGATACGGTATTGGACATCATTGCCCAGGGGGCCTGGAACGGCGGCCGGCTGGTTGACAATTCCATTTATGAAAACAAGGACATGTCATTTAAGGGCGGCATACCGGTCAACCATAAAACCATCGAAGAACGCATTGGTGTTAGAACCCGCATTGTGGCGCCACCCAATGAGCGCATTGGTGTCCTGGCATTTGAGGAGCTGCTGCAAACATCGGATATCGACCCGGCGCGCATCAAATTGATCATCGGGGCCACCAATATAGGTGAAGACAAAAATGATCCGGGACCGGTGGTTCGCCACCCCTTTGAACTGGTGCAAAACAGTTGCCCCGATGCCATGGTGTTCGATCTATATGCGGGCTGCCCGGGCTTTAATGTGTCTGTTGAGCTGGTGTTTATGATGTCGCTGGCCGGCATGCTTCAGGCCGGAGATCTTTCCGTTATTGTCGGTGCCGAAAACGTGCATCGCGCTGAAGTCTTCCCCCCAGACGACACCGCCAATATTATCTTCGGAGATGATGCCGTGGCCACCGTTCTTGAAACCAGGGCGCAGGTTCCAGAAACCGCTGGCGTTGATCTGACGGCGACCGTAGCGTTTGAATCCGGGAAAAATCTCGCACGCAGCATCGCCAGTGAGCTGTTAAAAATAAAAGGCCCGCATCGATTAGGCGGCATCATTGTTGATAATCAACTGGGTAGGCTCGAGCACCGGGTGCCGGCACTGGCCACCAGAGTCCAGCACCACCTTGTTGAACAATCTTATCCAGCCGAGACAGATAGAGGAACCTTTAACCGCTTTCGCAATGCCTTGGCATTTTATAATCAACACGTCAACGCCTTTGCATTTGATGTGATGACGGTTGACCGTCAACCAGATCATCTGTTGAAGATCGCAAACGCATATGCAGCTGTTGGCAAATACAAAACCATCGCCTCGGTTTATCTTGCCGGTGATGGACGTGTCGAGCTTCGCTTGCACCGAGGGCAAAGACATTTCGACCACAGACCCCAATGGGGCATTGTTGACACCTTTACTCAAAGCCATGGATGTTTTGCCCCTTACATTGAGGTCCGGCCGTCTGGCGACAAAATGGATATGTTCGGACAAATGAACGGTAAAGGCGTCTTTTTGCATGCCACCCGCGGCGCCAAATACCATTTGGCGGCCTTGCTGACACCCAACAGCCTGGACATGGACGACATTGACCTTCTGATTGAACATCAAGCCAATTTTGCCATGATTCCGTTAACTTTAGGGCAGGTGCTGGATAAGCCCAAAGCCGATTTAAAAAATGCGGTTGCGGACGTGATTGCCAACAAGATGGTGACCAATATTCACGAACGCGGAAACTGTTCGGTTGTCTGCATGCAACGACTGCCCTATGATCTTGAGTGCGGTGCGCTGCAACCGGACAAAATTCAGGGGTATGCGATCAATCAAAACCTTGAAAACCTGCAGCGCGCCAAAACCATCCTTTACGACTCCATTGGGGCGGGAATGACCAGAAGTTCCTTTCTGCTAAGGAAGCCATAGGCACGGTCAACATTAAAATGAGCTGAAACGTCCTATTCAACGAGCAGCCGGCTAGGATGATTATATTGGGTGGTGAAAACCTTTTCGACGAATCCTTAGGAACATCATCATATCAATGTGAAAGCAATGCCAGTTAGACGCAACATAACATACCCCATCATTTTTATATCGCTGGTGATATTCATCGCAGCGGGTTTATTTTTTTTGGTCTCATATCTTCTTCCCGGTTTCTTGGAATCCAAACTGATCTCTATGTTGAAAAAGGATGGCGGGATTCCTGAATTCACACTGGACTTTCGGCAGTTGGATCTTGAAGGCGCCGATCTGGGCCCGCTGCGTTTGGGGTCGTCCCGAAATCCGGCTGTCATTGTTCGGTCCGTTCAGGTGGATTATTCAGCCGGAGAACTTTATCGTAAAAAAATTAAAAAAATCGCGGCCAGTGGCGTTGAATTTTACATTGAGCATAAAAACGGGCAATGGGGGCTGCGCGGGTTTGATTTAAAACAATGGTTAAGCCAGTTCAACAGCCCCACGGCAAAGGGCAATGCTGCTCAAATTGATGCCAAATCATTACCGGATCGTATTGAAATCAACAATGGCATGCTCATCTGGGCGACAGACAAGACAACCTACCGCCTGGCATTTGAAATCGATATTGCCCCGCAAAAAGGTGCCGACCACATCTTGGTTGCATCTGTCCGTCTTTATCCGCGTGGACAGCTGTTCACCGCTTTAGCCAACATCGATTTAAAGCAATACCAAATTCAAACCGAATTTAGCGCTTCCGATGTCGAACTGTTGCGATTTGCTGATCTGTTTCAACGCATTGATGGATTGCATGTGTCCGGTGAGACCCGTCTGGCGGCACAGGCCCACATTCGCCTAAAGCCGTTTGAAGTATCATCTTTCAGCGGACGCTTAGAGGGATCCGCAATGGACATTGGGTATAAAGGCTTGCAGTTCAAAGCTTCTTCCAGCGACCCCCATCAGGCCACCACACTCTCCATAGATGTCAAGCGCCACAGCCAGGATGAAATCGATATCAGGTTCTCAAATTTGGACCTGCGCGCACCACTGGCAGCCCGATTGTCAGATTTCGTTGCAAGGTTGCATACCACTGAAACGGGTACGGCGTTTTCAGGACATTTAAATGTGTCATCTGATAAAGCGGATGACCTAACAACGTCCACCCCTGGGCTGTTATTTACACGGGCGGTGAGTTTGCCGCTAATATTTTCCGGCCAAGTGACCAGGGATGACCAATGGCAGCTGAAGTTGATCAGCGGAGACCGCCGATCTGCAGCGCAAAATCAAATGGCATTTCAATACCTTCGACACCGCATATCCTCTCAAATGCCCACTGTGGAACTTAGCGCCGAAGGGTCCGGGCGTCTATTCGATATGCGCTATAAGTTGCAAATTGCCGCTGTTCGCATCGTCTCTGAAAGTGTAAACATTTTCTCTCCCCGTCTCGTCTTAACAGGCGAAACAAATTTGAATGCCGGGCAAAACCGTGGCGGAATTTCAACGTTTAATTTAGATTTGTCAGGCTCTGTTGTGGCTGCCTCATCGGCGACCCTTCGACTAAAGCGCCTGTTTGCGGGCGGCCAACTGGTTCGGGACCGACAGGGTCGACAAAGCATTAGCGGTCGCTTAAAATTTGCCGACACCCGTTTGGAGGCAAACCCGGCAAACATTGTGCTCGAAGGAGCGCAGGGCAGCATTCCATTTAAATTTCCAGCTGCCAATTTAGGTCAAAAAGGGATGATATCCATAAAGCAGTCACGCATTGATCAACTGGATCTGGGATCGGTTCAGGCAGACGTTCAGCAAACGGCGTCCGGGGTAACCTTCAGCGGCAAAATGAGAAATCCGATGCTGCCGGCACTGGTGGTTCAATTTTCGGGCGCCTCGGTTGTTGAAAACGCTGACGGTCTTGAGACCCGGGCCCGTTTTACGATTGCTTATCCACCAACAGCTCCGGAAATCGATTTGGGAAAATTTCTGCCGGCTGCACAAGGCTTTACTTTTAGCGGCAAGCTCCGGGAACAGGGCAATATCGTCATCGGACCTAACGGATGGCAGGCGTCCGCCGAATCAAGTGTGCATAACGGTATATTGCGACACCGCAATAGTAAAATTGTAGTTGCCGGGATTCAGACTGAGCTGTTAATTCAGGATCTGGCCAACGTTCGCAGCGCTCCCGGTCAGAAACTCAAATTCTCCCGCGCATCATTGGGAGATATGAATATCGATAACGGAGAAATCGATTTTCAAATCGAATCAGCCCAGTCGTTTTTGATCGAAAAAAGCCATTTTATTTGGTGTGACGGGAATGTAGACGCACCGGCTATTCGGTTAAAAACCGGGGTCGATGACTACCAGCTTATCTTATATTGCGATCGTTTAGATCTGGCCAAGGTGCTGCAGCAATTCGGGGCGGCCAGTGTGGAGGCTGAAGGCGAGCTAAACGGCCGAATCCCCATTCAAATTACAAACGGACAAATCAGTTTTAAAGACGGGTTTTTGTTTACGACACCCGGTCAACCCGGTAAGATTCGCATGAAAGACACCGAGATCTTAACTGCCGGTATTCCACCGGACACACCGCAATATGTTCAAATGGAACTTGCCAGAAAGGCCCTGGAAGATTATGATTACACTTGGGCTAAACTTAACCTTACCACAGAAGGCGAAGATTTGCTCTTGAACATGCAACTTGACGGAAAACCTGCGCAATCGTTGCCTTTTGTTTATCGAAAAGATATTGGAAGCTTTGCCAAGGTAGAAGCCGGCGTGCAGGGATCGACCTTTCAGGGCATTCGCCTGGATGTCAATTTCAGGCTGCCGCTGAATAAGTTGATGCAGTACCAGGAGCTCATTCAAATGATTCAACAAAGCAGGGAGCCATAAAAAATGACCAAACCGATCTTGATCATACTTGCTGCCATGTTGGTTCTAACAACAGCAGGCTGCACCCAACACAAAGTCGAAGTAGCGCCGGTGGAGGTCAAACCGATTCACATTACCATCGATGTCAATGTGAAGGTTGATCGTGCCCTGGATGATTATTTCGGAGATATCGACGCGGCTGAAGACCAGCTAAAATAGACAGTCGCTGAATAGCCGTCAAATAAAACAGTAACGGTTCAAAGAGAAGACCAAGGAGAGCCTACGTATGAAACAACGGATATCAACAAAAATGATAATAGTGTTACTGGTTGGATTTTTTGTGCTGGGGGTATCGGCGTTCGCAGAAGACATCAAAGCGCGAATGAAAAATCGGCTGCCGGACATCAAAAAGCTCAAATCACAGGGTGTTGTGGGTGAGGACAACGCAGGCTTTCTGCAATTTGTCGGCAACCAAAAAGTAAGTGCCGATGTGGTGGCTGCCGAAAACAAGGACCGTCAAACCGTCTACCAGGCCATCGCCAAACAGCAGGGCACTACCGCCGAACTGGTTGGCAAACGTCGTGCCCTGCAAATTGCCAAAAGAGCCGCACCGGGTGAGTGGGTGCAGGATGCCGGCGGCAATTGGATTCAAAAGTAAAAGGTTTCAGCTGTCCCGCCTTCGTTAAAATAGCTACGGCGTGGCAAGCAGTGTTCAGGTGTCAGGAAGAAAAACCTTAGGCTGAAATAACAAATCCGACAGGGTGACCTGTTGAAGAAATGGTAGCATGAGCTGGAATTTTGAACGCTTTAAATTGATTTAAATATACAACCCAAATCCCCCGTATTCCCACCCGTATTCGATGCCACAATATATTATGGCGACTCACTAACACCAAAAATTTAAGACGGCTTATATTTTTGAATGCAATCTCAATATTTCAATAATATCAGGAGAAGGCACGAAGTCCAAAATTTTGATGAGGTGAACATTTTGTATATTTGTCATTGAGTAATCAGTAGAAGCGATTTCGATAATTATGCAAATATTTGCCCAAATGCCGCCACCAACCCTTTGCAATACGTTTTAAAATATCATTGTGATATCCCTTTTAAACATGTATTTTACCCAAGTTTGTTTTATGGCAAGCTCCGGCCCCGAAATCGCGCCAAAATTCGTTCCGATACTGTGAATATCACAGCCTTATGCGAACCGTGATTGTACCCAATGTAACGCAACCTGTTCATGAAGTAGGAAAACGATGGACTCTTTGACCCAGCTGACATTTGGAGCCGCATGCGGAGAGGCAGTCCTTGGTAAAAAGATCGGGAGGAAGGCCCTTGTGTGGGGTGCAGTTTTGGGAACGTTACCTGATCTGGATGTTTTTATCCCCCTCGGCGGGCCGGTGAATGACTTTGTCTACCATCGAGGATTCAGCCATTCTCTCATTCTCCTGGCCCTTTTATCGCCGATGATAGCCTGGCTGATTACTAAGGTTCATCCTGACACGAAGCGGTATTATCGCCGATGGGTTCTGCTGTGCTTCCTTGTACTGGAAGCCAGTGTGCTTTTGGATCTGCTGACCATCTACGGGACGCAAGTCTTTTGGCCTTTTGACACCACGCCTATGGCAGTCCCGATTCTATTCATCATTGACCCCTTTTTTACTATACCGATATTATTGGGCGTACTGGCAGCGCTGGTGTTAAAAAGATATAGTACCTTAGGGCATCGACTCAATATGGTTGGACTGGTTCTTAGTCTGGCCTACCTGGTTTGGGCATTTAGCGCCGCGGAATTTGTCGAACGCAGGGTGACTGAAAAGCTTGCTCGTCAGGGGGTGTCCTATTCCCAGTTCATATCCTCCCCGGCGCCCTTTAACACTTTGCTATGGCGGGTGGTGGGCATCGACAAAGACCGGTATTTCGAAACCTATTTTTCGCTATTCGATCGGAAAACACCGCTGTTCGTTGATTTTTACCCCAGAAACTTGGCATTGATGGCTGGAATAGAAGAACACCCTCCAATTGCCAAACTGAAAAGGTTCACCAGGGGGTATTATGCCTTTTCACCCATGGGCGAGTATGTAGTCATGACTGATTTGCGCATGGGTTCGGAACCCGATTATGTCTTTCGATTCAAGGTTGCCAGGTTGAACGATTCGCATCCTACCCCAATTGACGATGAACGGCTGAAAACCACCCAGGATTGGCGGCGTCTGGCTTTGGTATGGGCAAGAATTTGGAACTCCACACCGTAACTATGAAAAAGTCTGATCTCCACATAACCTAAAACACTTTACGGGAATATTGGGTACGTCTTTTGATAATTTAGTCACCTGGGAGACTCCAGTTTTTATCCCATATTTTAAGATTGGTTAACGCAATGTGAAAAATAGCTGATTTTTAGATTTCGGCTATGATGCTATTCTTCTGATACTCGTGAAAAACTTTGATTTGGCAATTCTAATCTTTGCTGCATTGATTAATCACTAAAATATGGCAGACACTATATATTGTGACCGCCAATTGTTTATATGCTTGAGGATATCTGGATTTATTCCAAAGCAAAATTTTATTTTAATTTGCTATACCGAGCACAGAAGAATTTGATTCTAATACTCAATGGCAACGCAGCTGGGTGTAGTTGCAAGTAATTTAACAGATACGAAATCGCGGGCTTTGAAGATGAGATTTTTTGCACTGCGGGCAGCGCCCGGGGCGCGTGAAGCGCCTACGATTCTCAAATTCATAGCCGCATACCAGACATGTGGCCGGTGTGATGACGACCTGCTGACCCCTTGACGAGACAGAACGGGCAATATGCGCCAAGTGTTCAGCCACTTCTTTTTCAGCGATTCCCACTTCCGCTGAAATCTCCCGGGCACTCAACTCCTCCTCACATAAGAGCGCGATTATTTTCTGACGTATGGTGGGCATGTTCGTTCAATCATTTTGACTACTACAATCTCATATATATGCTGTCAAAGATTGGGGGTCATGCAACTTTTTTAGTGTTCAGGTGTCAGGTGTCAGGTGTCAGGTGTCAGGGAACATAAGACAGAAATCAGAAAACAATGAAAACATGCGATCGTCATTGCTACTGAGTTGCAAGGATTCAAAACCGGCCACCGTAGGCCTGACACCTGACACCTAAAGAATAAATATATCCCAAAAGCCTCATTGACAGCTAACAAGCTTCTACTACCTATTGTGCTATTAACTCCTCCTTTAAGAGGCAACACCCAATCTGATATTCCGGCACACCACCGACCGTATAGCTGATATTGTCAGGCTGAATCAGTTTGTTCATCACGCAGCCCTCCGGGATGTTCAGTTCAAACAAATGGCTTTCGTTGAGCTTGGGGGTGGGGACCAATCGATTGTCTTTTAATTCCAGGCTGTGAATTGGCAGATCTTCACACAATGGGCATTGATAGACCCGACCGTTGGGGAAGATGAAATAATTTTGTGCCACGCGACCGGCGCATTCGAATGGTTCTTCAGGATCCAGGTAGACTTTGGGGTAACTGACCGCAATCCCCCCCGCGGCAACCTTTTGAGCCAGGGGCGGAATCGTTTGCAGCCATTCAGATCGCGACATCTGCAAAGTGCCTGTTTGACCTGATTGGGTGGCCTTGCCGCGCAACCCGATAACCTGAATAAAAAAGCGGTCGATTCCCAGATCACTTAACAGTGCCGGCATCGATTCCAATTCAGAAATATTGGCCCGGCTGACGGTATAAATCAGGCTGGTAGCAAAACCGGCAGAGACCGTCTTTTGGATGCCGTTGATGCAGGCGTCATAAGATCCTTTACCCCGCAGCGCATCGTTGGTTTGGCGGGTGGCACCATCCAGGCTGAAGCTGAAAAAATCGACCTCCTGCGGGCTAACCTTGGCGAGGATATCGTGAAACAGAAATCCGTTGGTATCAATGGTAATGGAAGCAAAACCCCGGGTGCGCGCATATTTAACGGCGGCGGCCAGATCCGGATGCAGGGTCGGTTCACCACCCAAAAAAATAAGATTGGGGGCTGGGCCGCCATCGGAAAATACATCCAGCCAGGCTTTGATGGATTTTAGAGGCACACGGTTCTTGCCGTGCTGTTCAGGGTTGATGTAGCAGTGCCGGCAGTTAAGGTTGCAATCGGTGAGAATATGAAAAAAAAGATTGGCGGAATCTTTCGTAAAGGCGACAGTTTTTCTAACACTCATAATTGTTGTATCAGTCTTTTGACTTTCTTTTTGGCCATAATCAGCTCTTCATTTGTGGCACGCAAACGGATGGACATAAATTCTGCAAAAATGCGGTAAAGTAACAGCAAAAAGTCCAGCTTCTCATCCGAGCTGCTGCTGAGCGATAATCTTTTCTTGGCGGATGTGTCAACGGCCAGACAGACCGTTTTGCCGACGGCATATACCGACGCCGAGCGGTTCATGCTATCGATAACTCGCATTTCACCAAAGATTTCACCCTTTTTATCCATGCTGCCGATTTCAAGCCCTTCCTTGGTGATCTTGATTTTGCCGGACAGCAAAAAATAGAGCCAGGGATCCCGATCGCCTTCTTTGATAATTCGCTCACCATCTTCATATTCACGGATTTTGCTGAGTCGCAGCAGTTTTCCCAGGCTTTTGGTTTCAAAATTTCTGAGGGCCGGGATGGCCAGCAGTTTTTGGATATTTTCAATATTATCCTTCAGGTAGCGAGATTCAAGCATGCACTCCTCCAGCCGGGCGGGCGATGTTAAAATGGGCTTAACTCTATTATTTTATACCGCCCCCCCTGAAAGGGCAAGGAGGAATTTCTAATTATTTGTAATAACTATGTATTTTCTATTTAGCCGTTCAGACTGTTACCTTTGGCGGACTTCTGATTAAAGTACATTAGGTGTCAGTCTTTGGCCCGAAGGGCCTAACCTTTTGCCTCAAAGCCTATGAGTAGAATATGTTCCGGTGAAATTCCGGATTATAAAGTGACATCCAGCGCCCTGACACCCGAAACCTATTACTTATTAAGGCCCATTGAATGAAGTTGTTTAATTCTATGAAACCTGTTGATTGGTCGACTAACCACCTGTCTCCAGACAATGCTTTGATACCATTTCATCGAAACTGACCGGATAGCACCCATCGAAGCAGGCTCTGCAAAAATGCTGTTTAGGATTTTCAAAACCGGTGGAGTTTAACAGGCCCTCGATGCTCAGGTAGTGAAGCGAATCAAGACCCAGATAATCTTTGAGTTCGTCAACCGATTTTCGGGCTGCGATGAGTTCCCCGCGGGTTGAAAAATCGATACCGTAATGACAAGGAA
The DNA here is from genome assembly GCA_030066985.1 of Desulfobacterales bacterium. Classification (NCBI taxonomy): domain Bacteria; kingdom Pseudomonadati; phylum Thermodesulfobacteriota; class Desulfobacteria; order Desulfobacterales; species Desulfobacterales bacterium. The sequence continues at coordinate 150,882 of JASJAN010000006.1, read as the reverse complement.
AACGGTGCGGCGGTCCGGCCACCCGCATGTGCACCTGCCGCACGCCTAACTTCCGCAACGATTTTACCCGAGTTTTAATCGTGGTGCCTCTGATAATGGAATCTTCAATAATGATCAGATTTTTGCCCTTGAGAAGCGCCTTTACCGGATTGAGCTTAATGCGCACGCCGAAATCCCGCATACTCTGGGTAGGCTGGATAAAAGTTCGGCCGACATAGTGATTACGGATCATTCCCATCTCAAAAGGAATGCCGGATTCTTCCGAATACCCCAAGGCCGCATAGGTCCCGGAATCAGGAAATGGCATCACCAAATCCGCGTCCACCGGCGCCTCCCGGGCCAGACAGCGCCCGTGCGCCTTGCGGGTTGAATAGACGTTTTGACCGTATATGGTGCTGTCCGGCCGTGCAAAGTAGATAAACTCGAAGATGCAAAACGCCCGATTGGGCGGGGTCGGCTGCTGAATGCTCTTGATGCCGTCTTCGCCGATGATGACGATTTCACCGGGTTCGATTTCACGGATATATTCAGCTTCAACCAGATCAAAGGCGCAGGTTTCAGATGCCAGAACATAATTACCGTTAAGTTTACCCAGACACAGCGGGCGAAACCCGTGAGGATCTTTTATTCCGATCACCTCGCCTTTGCTGGTCAGCATAATAATGGAATAGGCGCCCTCAAGCCGCGAGACGGTTTCAACCAATGCCTGTTCAAATCCGGACTTCAGGTTTTTAACAAAAAGGTGCAAAAAGATTTCACTGTCCATAGTGGATTGAAAAATGGAACCAGCGGCTTCGAGTTCGTTTTTGAGCAAATGCGCATTGGTAAAATTGCCGTTGTGGGCCACTGCATAGGATTTTTTGCGATGCCGCACCCGAAAAGGCTGGGCGTTGGTCAAAATAGAACTGCCGGTGGTTGAATAGCGCACGTGGCCCACGGCACTGCCACCATCCAAATGCGCCAGGTGGTCCATGTCGAAGACATCAGATACCAGGCCCATGCCTTTATGCTCGGAAATCTGCATGTCTTTGGCAACAGCGATGCCGGCACTTTCCTGGCCCCGGTGCTGCAAGGCATAGAGGCCAAAGTAGGTCAGCGCCGCAGCTTCCGGATGTTCATAGATACCAAATATACCGCAAGCCTCCCGGGGCTTGTCATCGCTGAAACTTGAAACTTGAAATTTGAAACTAGATGTTTCTTCAACTGTCATTTATTTTAGTGCTCCTGATAAAAGCATTCAGCTTAGGGCCCAATTCATCTATAATTCCTGAGTATTCTTCAATAGTTTTACCGGATATGACTTTCCTTCGAATGAGTTTTCGCAGCCACGCCTTTGTTTTTTCAAAAGAGCCTCTTGAATAGTAATAAAACCGCTTTCTTTCAGCAGGCATATATCGCCCATACCCCTCAGCAAGATTGGCTGCAATACTATCTGCTGATTTAATAATCTGGTACCCAATCGTTTTTTTAACTTTTTCAGACCATTCGTCAAATGCGTACCATATTAAATCTGAAAGTGTCTCAGCCAAATTATATACATCCAGATCATATATTTCTTTCATCGATAGCCCCAATTTCAAGTTTCGAGTATCGAGTTTCAAGTTTCACTATTATATTCCTGGATCGTTTTGACAGCCATTTTCTTTTGGCGCAGTGTTTCAATGGCCCTGAAGATCGCCATGCCACCGGCGGTGGTGGTGGCATATGGGATTTTATAGCGCAGGGCATTGCGCCGGATAGTATAGCCGTCCCGCCGGGTTTCACCGCCGACGGAGGTATTGATGATCAGCTGGATCTCTGAATTTTTGATGGCATCCACCACATGCGGGCGGCCGACGGATACTTTGTTGACGGCCTTATTGGGAATCCCGTGATCAACCAAAAATTGAGATGTTCCATGGGTGGCCATAATATCAAATCCGGCATCCCGATATTTGGCGGCCACAGGCAATACGGTTTTTTTGTCAGCGTCGATCACGCTGATAAATACCGTGCCGCTGGTCGGCAAATTCTGGCCGGCACCCAGCTGCGCTTTGGCATAAGCAGATCCGAAATCCAAACCGATTCCCATGACCTCCCCGGTGGATTTCATTTCCGGACCCAGTAGAATATCCACATCCGGAAAGCGATCAAAAGGCAGCACAGCCTCTTTAACCGACAGGTGCGCGGGAACGATTTCAGAGGTCAATCCCAGATCCGCTAAAGAGCGACCCAGCATTACTTTGGTCGCCAATTTGGCCAGGGGCACACCGGTGGCCTTACTGACAAACGGGATCGTGCGGGATGCCCTTGGGTTGACTTCCAACACATACAGCTGATCATCTTTCAGGGCGTATTGGACATTCATCAGACCCACTACTTTTAGTTCGCTGGCCATGGCTTTGGTGGCCTGGGTGATCTGGTCGAGGAACTGCGGCTTAATATTAACCGGCGGCAGCACACAGGCCGAGTCACCGGAATGCACGCCGGCTTCCTCGATATGCTCCATGATGCCGCCGATAATAGTCGTCTGCCCGTCTGATATGGCATCCACATCGAATTCAAACGCATCTTCGACAAATTTATCAATCAGTACCGGGTAACCCGGTGAGGCTAATATCGCCAGACGGGTAAAATTTTCAAGTCCGGCCCGATCGTAGACAATTTTCATGGCTCGCCCGCCGAGCACATAGGAGGGGCGCACCACCACCGGATAACCGATGGTTTCAGCCACCTTCAAGGCATCATCAACGTTTAGCGCCGTACCGTTGGCCGGTTGTATCAAACCAAGTTTGTTGAGCATGGCCTGAAACAGCTTGCGGTCTTCGGCACGATCGATGCTGTCGGGCTGCGTTCCCAGGATCGGAACCCCGGCAGCATGCAACCCCACCGACAGATTCAGCGGCGTCTGACCGCCAAATTGAACAATAACCCCCATTGGGCTTTCGCTTTCCACGATGTGGAGCACGTCTTCCTGGGTCAGGGGTTCAAAGTACAATTTGTCGGACGTATCATAATCGGTGCTGACGGTCTCGGGATTGCTGTTGACCATAATGCTTTCGACACCTTCTTCGCGTAGCGCAAAAGATGCATGTACGCAGCAATAGTCAAATTCAATTCCCTGACCGATGCGGTTGGGGCCGCCACCGAGAATCATGACCTTTTTGCGATCCGAAACCCGGGCCTCGTTTTCCAACTCATAGGTAGAGTAATAATAGGGAGTGGCTGCTTTGAATTCGGCCGCACAGGTGTCCACCAGTTTGTAAACCGGTCTCAAATTCAGATCGGTGCGCCTTTTTTTAATGTCTGATTCGGTAAGACCCATCAGGTGTGCCAGCTGAACGTCTGAAAAGCCCCACTCTTTGGCCTGCTTTAGCAGCACATCCGACAGCGCCGAACCGGCGGTTTGAATTTGCTGCTCCAGGTCAACAATCTGTGCCAGCTGATGAATAAACCAGGGGTCGATCCCGGTCATTCTATAAATCGTGCGCACCGGAATCCCCATTAAAAGGGCATAGCGCAGATAAAATATGCGTTGCGAGTTGGGTGAGGTTAGTTTTTGCTGGATTTCAGATTGGGATGGCAGCCAGTTTTTGTCGTCCGCTTCCCGGGCCGGGCCTTTGCCATCCGCTCCCAGACCGTAACGGCCGATTTCAAGAGAGCGCAACCCCTTTTGCAGGGCTTCTTTAAAGGTCCTGCCGATGGCCATGGTTTCGCCGACCGATTTCATGGATGTGGTCAGAAAATCCGGTGTTTCGGGAAATTTTTCAAATGTCCAGCGCGGCACTTTGACCACACAGTAGTCCAGGGTGGGTTCAAAAGAGGCCAGGGTTTCACCGGTAATGTCGTTGGCGATTTCATCCAGCGTATAGCCCACCGCCAGCTTGGCGGCAATCTTGGCAATCGGAAAACCGGTGGCCTTGGATGCCAGCGCAGAGCTGCGCGACACCCTGGGGTTCATTTCAATTACCACCATCTCACCATCTTCGGGATTAATGGCAAACTGAACGTTTGAACCGCCGGTGTCGACCCCGATCTCACGCATGATGGCAATGGCCCCGTTGCGCATCATCTGGTATTCCTTGTCACTGAGGGTCTGGGCCGGGGCCACCGTGATGCTGTCGCCGGTGTGGATCCCCATCGGATCCACGTTCTCAATCGAACAGACAATGACCACATTGTCCTGTTTGTCGCGCATGACCTCCAGTTCATATTCTTTCCAGCCCATCACCGATTCTTCGAGCATCACCTGACCGATCAGGCTGGCATCCAAGCCGGCCCTTGAAAGCTGGAAAAGATCATCGCCATTATAGGCCACACCGCCGCCGGTGCCGCCGAGGGTGAAACTGGGGCGCACAATAATAGGAAATCCGATCTGATCGGCAATTTTGCGGACCGCGTCCATGTTTTCAGCAATTCCACTCTTGGGTATTCGCAATCCAATGTTGGTCATCGCCTTGCGAAAAAGATCACGGTCTTCGGCTTTTTTGATGGCCGGCGTGGAGGCACCGATCATTTCAACGCCGAATTTTTCCAGAACCCCCCTCTGGGCAACTTCGATGGCCGTGTTCAAACCGGTCTGGCCGCCAAGGGTCGGCAGCAATGCATCCGGCTTTTCCCGCTCAACGATCAGGGACACCGCTTCGGGCGTGACCGGTTCGATATAGGTTCGATCAGCCGTTTCCGGGTCGGTCATAATAGTGGCGGGATTGGAGTTGACCAAAATGACTTCAAAGCCCTCCTCTTTGAGGGCCTTGCAGGCCTGGGTCCCGGAATAATCAAATTCACATGCCTGGCTAATGATGATCGGTCCGGCACCGATGATTAAAATCCGATGAATGTCTGTTCGTTTGGGCATTTCCTGTTTTCGGTTTTACAGGTTTTTATGTACGGGCTACTTCTATTTCCTTTTAGTCATTGGCAAGCAAAAGGTTTCAGGTGTCAGGCCTTCGATGACCAGTAGCGGACCTTTAGATCTCATCAACCTTGCGATAGCAGCGCTTTTGTTATGTTCTGATGTTCGCCTTTTGTCTGCTGACACCTGATCCGCCTTCGGCGGAAACACTGACGCCAGTGGCCAGAGGCCACTTGCTAACGCATCAGTTCCTTGAACTCATCAAAAAGATAACGTGCATCGTGCGGACCTGGAGATGCTTCAGGATGGTATTGCACCGAGAAGACCGGATATTTGCGGTGCCGAAAACCCTCCAGGGTGTTATCATTGAGATTTATATGGGTAATTTCAACATCATTTTCCTGGAGTGATTCGGTATCAACGGCAAATCCATGGTTCTGGGATGTAATTTCGACCTTCCCTGTTCGGAAATTTTTGACCGGTTGATTAGCACCCCGATGACCGAATTTCAACTTAAAAGTAGACCCGCCTATGGCCAGCCCAAGGAGCTGGTGGCCGAGACAAATGCCAAAAATGGGTCGATAATCCAATAGTGATCGGATGGTTTTGATGGCGTCGCCAACCGGCTCGGGATCTCCCGGACCGTTTGACAGAAAAATGCCATCGGGCGCCATGGCTTGAATCGTTTCAGCAGTTGTCGAAGATGGCACCACGATCAGCTCAAAACCGGCCTGCTCAAGTTGTCGCAATATATTGAATTTGATTCCAAAATCAAATGCTACCACCGAACGTTTCGACCCGTGATGCTGCCAGGCCGTCTGATCCAGCGGGTGCTGGTTGAGATCGAAATGTTGCGGAAGACCGTTATCCCAGTAATAGGGCTGCGGGGTGGTCACCTCTTTTGCCAGATTTAACCCCGTCATCTGGGGTATGTCATTTGCTTTTTCCACTAAAGTAGCCGGTGTAAGCACATCTGTTGAGATTACGGCACGCATGGCACCGGCATTGCGAATATGCCGCGTAATGGCCCGTGTGTCCAAACCTTCAATTCCCATGATGCCCTGGTCGATAAGATAATCCGCCAAACTTGCCGTTAAGCGATAATTGCTGGGATAGGCTTGATACTCTTTAATGATAAAAGCAGCGACCTGTATGCGGTCGGATTCAATATCATCGGGGTTGACCCCGTAATTTCCAATCAGCGGATAGGTCATGACCACCATTTGCCCGCTGTAAGAGGGGTCGGTGAGGATCTCCTGGTAGCCGGTCATGCTGGTGTTAAATACGACTTCACCGCTTGCTTCCCCGGGACCGGTAAAGGAGCGGCAGGCAAATGTGCGGCCATCCTCAAGCGCTAGTAATGCATCCATAAATATTGGTGTTTCGTGTTTGGTATTTAGTGTTTGGTGTTTCGTATTCGACCAAGCGAAATTGTTAAATTGTAATTAAAGCATATCTTGAAATTGTTTCCAATCCATAAATGAGGGGTTCTTTCGATGAGCCAGGCCGCACAAGAATTTTAGCCTGCAGCGTACTTGAAATACGTTGCAGGTTGAAATCCGCGGAGAACACAGCTCATCGGAAAAAGAGCCATTTAGGGATTGGTAACCTATTCGATGGGGGTGTTTTCGATTAAATCCCACACCCCGCAAGGACAAGCGCCGGCACAGAAGCCGCAGCCGATACACAGATTTTCATCCACGACGTATTCATAGCCGTTTTTTTCGAGCGCTTTGCGGCTGATAGCTGCCTGGGGGCAAACCGCTACGCAGATGCCGCAGTCCCGGCAGGCACCGCAGGATGAGCATTGCGCACCGCAATGATCCAAATCGGCAAATTCGGTAATGCGGGGATCAAAATATTCAAGGGTTACCCGCTGGCGATCGATCATGGTGCGCTTTTCAAACGCCGGTCGTTTGCCCTCTAAAATGTCACAAATTGTGCTAGCAACGATGCGCCCCGCACCAATGGCTTCGGTCAGCAAACCCGGACGAACCACATCGCCGATGGCAAAGATCTGCATGTCGGATGTCTGGTAATTGTCATTGACTTTAACAAAGTCGTTTTCAGTTTGCACGCTTTTGGGAATAAACGTCAAATCCGGGATGTCTCCAATCGAAACGATAACCGTATCGGCCGGCAATTCTTCTCCCGTGTTCAGCTTGACAGCGGTTGCCGTAATTTCCTCGGTAACAACCGGCCACTTGAATTCAGCGCCGACAGCCTCGGCAGCTTGCCTTTCTTTTCCGAAAGACAGCGGCTCCTGGATATCCAGCAGCGTAATTTTGCGGGCTCCCAGGCGGTGAGCCTCAGCGGCTGCATCGCACCCCACATTGCCGGCACCGATTATGACGGCCTGTTTGCCCACTTTGGCCTTGTCGACTTTGGCAGCTTCCAAGAAATCAAATGCGGTAACTGCTCTTTCATGGCCAGGTATTGGCAGTCGCCTGGGTTTTTGAGCGCCGGTGGCAATGACAACAAAGTCAAAATCTTCTTTGAGCTGAGTTATATCTTCTGCACCCAGCGGCTGCTGCAGATTGATCCTGGGAATCACTTTTTCGATCCGCCGCATTTCTTCGCCGATCACCTTTTTGGGAATACGGCTTGCGGGAATCTGGCGTGTTATTTTTCCGCCCAGCTTTTTGGCCACCTCATAAATCGTGACCTGGTGCCCGGCCTGACGCAATTGCCAGGCAACGGATATACCGGCCGGCCCACCGCCGATGACCGCAATTTTCTTATCGCTTTCCTGTGGAAGATCGGGCAATTCAGCTTTGAGGCTAGCCTGGCCCAGCTGGGTAACATCCACCGGTGCCAGGGCTGAAATCTGTCGCGTACAGGATTGCATACACAGGTTGGGACACAAATAACCGCAGACCGATGCCGGAAAAGGCGTATAGCCCAGGGCCAGATCGACAGCTTCATCCACGCGCCCTTCACGTATTAAGCGCCATCTTTCCTGCACGGGAATACCGGTCGGACAGGTGGCTTCACAGGGGGCTGCGTATTTGCGGTTTTCCCAGACCGGAACAAATCGTCGCATAAAACTGTTGGTGATCAACGCAATCGGGGAGCGATCCAGCTGGGTCAAATCACCGATTAAACCGCCTTGACCCAGCTCTTTATCCCAAACATCCGATCGAAAAGATGACATGGATCGCATCGGGCTGGATACTTTTTCCTGGGCACTGCGGGCCACCAAAAGTTGCCACTGGTCTCTGTCGCTAAACGCCTTCAACAGCTCGCTGCGATCGATCCGTTGTAAAAAGAGCTTCAGGTTCTCAGCCAACCAGCTCCAGTCCTCATCGCCGATTGGAATCAGCTTGGCATCGGTCTGACTGTACCCGGTATGGGGGCCGCGGAAGAACACTTTGCCGCCGACCATTCCGACAAAAGGTCTATAGCCCAGTATATTTTCCGGGTTCTGGGCCTCATGCCCGCAAATCACTGCGATACCGCCAGCCATAAATTCTCCGAAATAATCGCCGGCCGCACCCAGCACCCAGAGCTCGGGAGGTGCAAACCGCGGATTATGCTTGGTCATTGTCATGCCACGGGCGCCAATATTGCCGGCAATGGAAATTCTGCCCTGGGCCATGGCATTGGCACATCCATTGCCCGCATTTCCATGCACGACAATCTCGGCCCCGGCATTTAACCAGCCCACATCATCTGATGCCGGCCCCAACACTTCGATAAAGGTGTTGGGAAAACCCATGGATCCCACCCGCTGTCCAGGATGGCCGGATATTTTGATTTGAACGGCATCCGCACCCACACGCCAGAGCCGGCCGCCGATCCCGTGCTGCCCAAAGGCTTGAATTTCAAGTGAGCGTTGGCCCTGCGATACTGCATCCTGTATCTGTTCTTCCAGAAGCCTGGATTCCAACCGCTTACCACCGAGATTTCCTACGATGACTCGCGGCGTTTTGTTTTTATCAACCTGTTGGTTATCCATTTGAGGTCTCCAAAATGAATAGTGCCTAAAGTTGGAAGTGCCTAAAATGCCTAAAATTTCAATAAGGTAAAGATTCGATTTGAACTTAGAATCACTTTAGTCCCTCTAGTCACTTTAGCTCACTTTGAATTACGTGGTTTTAGTCTTGTTGATGATATAAAGCCTAACGCTCAGTTAGCCATAAGCTTCGCCAACTTTGGTTAAACAACATACTTAACTTTTAACCGCTCCGCTATATTGGGATCATCGATGCCCAATGCATCAGACATACCGATGGGCAGCGAGGTCGAGCGTCCAAGCGGGGCTACAATTTTTTTCAGTTCGGTATCAAAGCTCAAATAAAGATCAACCAGTCTTTGGGCCACCTGCTCGGCATCAAGCCGCCGGTACAACCGCGGGTCTTGAGAAGTGATACCTTTGGGGCACAGACCGATGTTACAAATGTTGCAGCGGTCGGATTCGGATCCCAGACACCCCGCGGCTGCCTGCATGACATACTTGCCGATCTGCACTCCGCTGGCGCCCAGCATAATTAGGGCCGCCGCATTGGCCGCCAGATTTCCGGTTTTACCGACGCCTCCGCCAGCCAGCAAAGGCACCTGGTTTTGCATTCCCAGCTCAACAAGCGTCAGATAGCTGTCACGAATATTACTGGCAATCGGATGCCCCATGTGGTTCATGGACACATTATAGGCGGCACCGGTCCCCCCATCCTCGCCGTCAATAGCCAGTCCGGCGGCATAGGGATTACGGGTTAAGTTGTTTAAAACCGCCAGTGCGGTCGAGGTACCGGATATTTTCGGATAGACCGGTACGCGGAAACCCCAGGCCATGTACATGGACTGGATCATTTTGGCCACCGATTCTTCAATCGAGTATTTGGTCTGGTGGGTTGGCGGACTTGGCAAATTTACACCAGTGGGCACACCGCGAATGGCAGCAATCAGCTTATTGACCTTGTACCACATCAGCAATCCGCCGTCTCCGGGCTTGGCTCCCTGACCGTATTTGATTTCGATTGCGCAGGGATCTTCTTTCATTTCTGGGATCGCATGAATAATTTCATCCCAACCAAAATAGCCGCTGGCAATCTGTAAAATGACATATTTTAAAAAACGGGATCGCAGCAGACGTGGCGGGCAACCACCTTCGCCGGTACAAATCCGTACGGGCATTTTCAATTCTTCATTTAAGTAGGCCACCCCCATCTGCAGCCCTTCCCACATGGTTGGTGACAGCGCACCAAAGGACATGGCGCCGATAATCAGGGGATAAATTTCACGTACCGGTGGTATCCAGCCATTGACGCTTAGAAACTTCAAATTTTCTTCGGGCGGTAAAACCCGTCCCAGCAAAGTGCGCAATTCAAATTCATGCCGCCCGGCGTCCAGAGCCGGGTCGGTCAGCATCGATATGCGGATAAATTTTAAGCGGTCCAACACGCCCCCGGCCATGTTGCGCCGACCGCCCCGTCTGCGGGGTTGGCCGCCCTGGTCAATGTGAAACTTGAGCTTATCAGACTCATCGGTTCGGCAGGGCACAATGGCATCATTGGGGCAGACCATGGTGCACATGGCACAGCCGATACATCGATAAGCCGGATCTGTTTTTTGCCGGATACCGTAATAGCTTTTGAATGCTGTGGCCGTCTCCAGGGTAATATCCGTCGGGGGCTCTAAACTGCGTTTACGAAAGACTCCCAATTCAATGGCATTGACCGGACAGACCGCGGTACACTTGCCACACAGGGTACATTTATCCAAGTCCCATAGAATCTGCCACGGCAAATCCTTAACACTCAGCGTGGAAGGGGCAATGGGTCTTTCTGGTTCCATAACGTAACCTCCTGACGCCCCGGACCGACAAAAGCCGTGTCCAGATGCATCGGTTGAAAATCTTTGCTCTTGTCCCGATTTGGGATGGCGGCATCCAGGCCGCAAAGTTCTGAAGAAAAGGCATAGACACCGGGTTTACCGCCAACCACGCCCGGCCGAAGCTTCTTGCGATCCTGCACCATGAATACACTGTGGTCCGGAAGACAACCGATGACGCAGTTGGGACCGTCGGTGATCAATGGGCGACAGGTTTGCTTAAGATTTTTCAAAAAATGGCTATTGGGATGATCCAGCAAATCTTCATCCTGCAGCGGCGTAATGATGTGTTTATAGGCCTCGATGCCGAGCCCGAGTTTTGTGACTGCATAATGCAGGATATGGGTAAACACCTCTGAATCCGATTGATAGCCGGTATAGCCATCAAATCCTCTGGATTCCAAAAATGACCGGATAGGTATAAACGCGGTATTTTCACCGTTGGTCATAGTCGCATAGCCCTGGATGAAAAATGGGTGGCAAGCATACAGGGTTATGGCATAGTTGGTGTTTTGCCGTCCCTGGGCCATGATGACTCTGGCAAAAAGCTCTTTGCGGTCCAGACTCAGATGCTCGGCAACCAGCATCGGATCTCCAATTTCTTTGATCATAATGACATCCGGCCAGAAGGAAAAAACGATCATATCCTTTTTCTCTTCCCCCATCGCTCTTAGCTGAAGCCTGATTTTAAGCAATTGCTCGTAAAGCTGGGGCTGGCTCATATCCTCCCACTCTTCTGGATATTCATATGCCCGAATCAAATAGACATCGCGCTTTGGAACGCCGGGCGGCGGCGTCTTCGGTAACTTGACTGAAATCTTATATTTAGTCATAAAGCCAATATCCATCATGAACGTGTCTAACCGCTTTAGGCCTTTATCGCTGAATATCCCCGATAATATGGGTGCGTCCTTGATTTCCTCAAAAGGGCCCGCCAGATCCCGCAAAAAGATCCCGACACCCGAGCAATCATGACCTTCGCGCATCACATCGAGCGCATTCAACGCGACCATTGGTGATAACGGCTCTTGGCTGGTAATGGCAAATAAGCGACACATGAGAAACCATCTCCTTTTTGTGGTGTCATTATAAAGATGAAAAATCCTGTCAGGGAAAAGCCTGACAGGGATAAAATCGCCCTAGCGATGGATTCGGCGCGTTATCGACATAATGTTCGGAGCAGTCTGGTTATCGCTTCGGGCAGGATAAGCTGCAAGAACCTATCTCAAAAATAGTGGATCACGTCCACGGGTCCGCCTGCGGCGGATTAGATGCATTTTTGAGATAGATTCAAGTTATGGTTGTTAATCGTTTCATAGTCAGACATTTTATGGGAGTTTATCGGAGGTGTGCAGCATGTCCCCCACAGAACGACAAAAACTCAGGACATGCGATACAACATGCGGGGCATTATATTGGATTGGTTCCCGATCATTGGTCGAGAAGAATATTTTAGTTTGTTACAATGCCAGCCAGCACCTTATTGTAACCCCAATTGGGAACAGTTAGATGTGGCGTCTCCCTCCTTTTAGAAATTGCTCAAAGCCCCCCTTCCTGCTAAACCGCCGGGCTTTTTCAACCCATCGCTTATATCATATAAATTCAATATGAAAAACAATAAATTGATATAAATCAAGATGGTATCAAAAAAATTGGCGCCCAGGCGGTCCGCTCAAACGCTTTTCTATCGCAATGATCGTGCCAGATTCATATAATTGCAAATGCCCATCATGCCAATATCGACGCGCATGGGCAAAAGTCAATCGAGTCAAATCATACATAAATGTCGCATTTAGTCTGAAAATTTTACAAAAATGTAAGTTTTGGCGTTTACGATGGCAGACATTTTTTGACGCCTGGCCGCTCAAATCGATAGCAATCGTTTGTGCCGCCAGACCCAATTCAGCAATGTTTTCCAAGCGAATACATGCAACTAAAAGGGTCGAATTGCATCTTGACTTAGATATGGATATGTGGTTATCAAGTTGTCAATACATATAGGGCTATAAAGGCCGGACCTTTTTTTCGAGTCAACAGCTCACGTTATCGCGCCCATAAAGGGCTTTTCCATATTCGGTAAAGACAAGATATCCATTCATTGTACAAATCTTGCGCGTTAAGGAGGAGAAGATGAGCTGCCACAGATGGATAAAAAGTGTCCGGTTTTTATTTGTTTTTGCCTCTCTGTTGCTGACCGTTCCACCCCTATTGGCATTGGCTGCAAGCCCGCTGCCCGAAATGGACCCTGCCGGGTATCCGGCCCCCAATACCGGCTGCCTGGCGGCCGGCAAATGCCATATGGGTATCGAGCCCATCCGGGCGCACAATTCACAGATGGCCAAACAGATTTATCAGATGGGTGCCAAACTGGGGGATCCCAATGGTTGTGTCGTCTGCCATGGCGGTAATCCAGCGGAAGAAAAGGATGCTAAAATTGCACATACGGGTGCTCCACCGGGAAGCCCGCTGGACACCTTTGTGCTACATTCGGCTTCAGTGTGGGTCAATGAAAAAATCTGCGGACAATGCCATAAGGATTGGACGTATGCGCAATACCGCTCGATCATGCAGACCGAGGCCGGCAAGATACAAGGGGCCCTCTGGGGCTGGGGACCGGTGTCAACGGGATACGCCACCAAATACGGCAATTACGATGTGGACGATCCTGATGGCCCCGAACCGGTGTTCGGCAGCCAAAAATACAAAGACTATACCCAGGCGTTAATGAAAAAGTATCCGGACAATTTTCCCACCAAACTGCAAAAAGTACCCAAGACGGATGTGTCACAGTTGAAAGAGAATCCGGCAACGGCCATTTTTACATATCTGCGCACCGATTGTCAGCGCTGCCATGTGGGGGTCAAAGGCCGCAACAAACGCGGCGATTTTCGGGGCATGGGCTGTGCTGCCTGCCACATCCCTTATAACAATGCCGGTTTGTACGAAGGCGGTGACCAGACTGTCAAACGCGATGAGACCGGACATGCCATGGTGCATTCGATCCAGTCCACGCGCAAGACCAAAGTGGTGGCCAATGGCATTGTCTATTCGGGGATCCCGCATGAGACCTGTGTGTCCTGCCACAACCGCGGCAAACGCATTGGCGTCTCCTTTTTGGGTTTGATGGAATTTCCGTATGGCAGCCCGTTTACCGCCGACGGAAAAAAACAGCCCAAGCTGCATACCAAATTTTATCAGTTTATCAAAGACGATGTCCACCACCAGGTCAAATCGCGCGAGGGCAATCCCGAAGGCGGTTTGCTGTGTCAGGATTGCCACACCACCACCTCCATGCACGGCAACGGTAATATCACCGGGACATTGCTGGCCAATGTGGAGATCGAATGCTCCGATTGCCATGGCACCGCCACCCAGTATCCCTGGGAATTGCCGCTGGGATGGGGTGATGAATTTGACCAAGATCTGAGCAACGCAAAACCGCGTGGCACCACTGCCGAATTGCTTATGAATCAGAGCGATTTTGCCACCGTTTATTCGGGCAAGGACGGTTTTATGCTAACGGCCCGCGGCAATCCCTTTGGTAATGTCGTGCGGGATGGCGACAAGGTCATCGTGCATTCGGCCAGCGGGCTGGATTTTGAAGTCCCAACCCTCAAATCGATTCACCTGCAAGACAAATGGCAAAACAAGGATGCAGCCATCGCCGCCAAAATCACTACTCCAGAGCATATTGAAAAAATTGAGTGCTATGGCTGCCATTCAGCCTGGGCGCCGCAGTGTTATGGATGCCATGTCAAGGTGGATTTTTCAGGTGACAAAAAGGCCACCGATTGGGTCGCAGCCGGCAACACCCATTTTGCCAATGGCCACACCGCAGAATCCTGGCGCAAGGTGGAGCCCCCTAAAGCCGCCGGGGTGGCTTTCGGCAAGACCTCTGAAAACCGCTCGTATCTGCGCTGGGAAAACCCGGTTCTGGGCATAAACGGTGAAGGCCGCGTCAGCCCGTTAATTCCCGGATGTCAACAGATCACCAGCGTTATTGCACCTGACGGCGAAACCCTGATCCATAACAAGATCTGGCGCACAGCCCCCGGAACCGAAGGCGGCGGCGACAAGGGCCAGCGCGGTATCGATATGTCCCCGGCCATGCCGCATACCACCGGGCGCCAAGCCCGCACCTGCACATCCTGCCATGCGACTTCCAAAGCGTTGGGCTACGGGACCCATGACGGCCGCTATTTGCAACAATACACCAAAGGCATTTATGTGGACATTTCCAATGAAAAAGGTCAGCTGGTTACCAAAACCGCCAAATATCAAATCAGCCCGATCCCGGATCTGCCCATGGATCTGGATCAAATCATCACGCGTGAAGGCGAGCAGATGCAAACAGTGGGATCGCATTGGCCGCTATCAGGACCGTTGACCAAAGAAGCCCGTGATAACATGGAACGGGTGGGCGTGTGCCTGTCCTGCCATAAAGATATTCCATCCGGCCGTTTTGTCTATCGCATTATTTCCAAGGTCGGCAGCATGACCGGACTGGCACCTGCGACCGATGCCGAACATCAAAAATTGATCGGCCGTGCCATGTTTATTGCTGCCAATGTGGAAATCTTCGGTGTGTTGATCGGTATCATCTTGATTCTGCTGGTGATCGTCTATTTTGCCCGCCGCAAACGAACTTAGTTCGCCAATTGCACGCGCCTCAGAAAGCCACAACCGCCTTGCCGGTTGTGGCTTTTTTGCTTATAGCTGGCACCAGGCAGCAAAATTTTGCAGAACCGCTATTATTTTTGACAAGTCCGCGTCTTTATTTTATATAAACCTCATCTAGCAACCCAATCATCAGCCCTGCTATCAGACCGGCGACTGTCCTTTGAAAATTCATCTGATGGCAAAAATTGCTCGGGTCATAAACGGATTGATAAAAATCGTCACGCTGTTTTTGAAGTCATTGGCTGGTGTTCTTCAGCTGCACGCACGTCAAGATAGGAACCACCATGTATATCAAACAATCTGAGCTTTTTACGGGCACGAGCATGGATTTTGTCAAAAAATTCATGGATATCTGTGAAACCTCCTCACACCAAAAAGGTGAGATCCTCTTCAGAGAAAATGATCCGGCCAAATTCTTTTTTATTTTGTTAAACGGGTGTGTCAAATTAAGCGTCGGTGTGCCGGAGCAGGTAGTTTACAAAGCCAAGCTAAACGGCGAAGCCTTTGGCTGGTCCAGTCTGATCGGCGGTGACGTCTACTCGGCTTCGGCCGAATGTTTGGAAGCCTCAAAATTACTCAAAACCGATCGTGATAAGCTGTCCCGCATGTTAGAGGAAGATGCTGAAAACGGGATCATCTTTTTCAAACAGCTTGCCGCCACGCTCGGCAAGCGCTTGCTGCAGACATATAAGATGCTGGAGTCCAGCAAGGGCGATTCAAAATAATATATCAGTATAACCGAGCGTCCAGCTGACATTTGCTAAATGGTTTCAGCTGTCGGGTGTCAGTACACAGAAGACAGAGAACAGAGGACAGATAAGCTATCTCAGCTTACAGTATTATCATCTGTCTTCTGTCATCTGACCTCTGTCCTCTGATAGAAAACCTGACACCTGAATCCGCCTACGGCGGAACACCTGAAACCTATTGAATTTTACAGCTACACTATAAAAGGGAGGCTGTATGCCAAATCATCATTTAACTACAGCAAAGAAGGGCACTTTAACCCGACGCCAATTCATGTGGTTAACCTCAATGGCCGCCGCCGGCTATGTGTTTGGATGTGCCACAGACCCAGTCACCGGGAAAAAGCAGTTTATGCTCGTATCTGAAAACACTGAAATTAAAATTGACCAGCAGTATGCACCCATGCAGATTTCCAGTGATTTCGGTGCTGTGCAGGATAGCCAATTAAACAGCTATGTCAGCGAGGTGGGCAATAAAATGGCGGCTAAATCCCATCGACCCCACATGCCCTATTCATTTCGGGTGGTCAATGCCACCTATGTTAATGCCTATGCCTTTCCCGGCGGTACCATTGCCGCAACGCGCGGTATTATGCTCTCAATGGATAACGAAGCTGAACTGGCGGCCCTGCTGGGTCACGAGTTGGGTCATGTGAACGCCCGCCATTCCGCCGAGCAGATGTCAAAAGGAAAGCTGGCTCAGGCAGCTGTCGGCGGTGTTTCGGTGCTCGCCGGTACACAGAGCTCAGCCCTGGGAGATCTGGCCAACCAGCTGGGTCAAGTCGGTGCCGGTGCATTGCTCGCATCTTACAGCCGCGACAATGAACGCGAAGCCGATGCCCTCGGAATGAAGTATATGGTGGGCGCAGGATATGGTTCCCAGGGGTTTGTCGGCCTAATGGATATGCTCAACAGCATGTCAAAGCATAAATCCACGACTGTCGACCTCTTATTTGCCACCCACCCGATGAGCCAGGAGCGCTATGATACGGCTGTTCAGATGGCCAATACCCAATATCAGTCTTCTTTGAAAGGACCGCTTGGCCGCGAACGATATATGGACCGCACCGCACGCCTGCGGGCAAAGAAAAAAGCGATCATTGAGATTCAAAAGGGGCAAAAGCTGCTGGCTCAGCGCAAATACGACAATGCCAGCAAGCACTTCCGCAAAGCATTGAAGAAAGCGCCCGGTGATTATGTTACCCTGTGTATGACCTCTATTGTCAATTTGGTTCAGAATAACAATGCAGTCGGCCGCCAATATGCTGAAATGGCCCAAAAAGCCTACCCCCAGGAAGCCCAGGCCTATCACCTGAGCGGAATTGCCAAAATCCGCCTGAAAAAATTCGCCGGCGCCTACGAAGAATTTAGCACCTACGATCGATTGCTGCCGGGAAATCCGAACACGATCTACTTTAAGGGATACTGCCAGGAGGGTATGGGCAACAAGGAGCAAGCGGCCAACTACTATTATCGTTTTCTACAGGTCGTACAGCAGGGCCCAAATGCCCAGCACGCCTACCGCCGCCTGGTTGATTGGGGGTATATCAAGTAGTTCATACGGGTGCTGTCTAATTATTACCTGAATTTTGCACGAGCCGGATTCTTTCATATGCAAGTCATTTAAGGCCGAGGCTATCCGCCTCAGGCGGATGCCTCGGCCTTAATAATCCGCCTGAGGCGGACCGATGGATGCCTGAGGCTTGTCCGCCTATGACGGACTCGCCCGCTGGGTGAAGATTAATGAGATAAAATGATTTTCATCCTTTATACCTTTTTAGTATTTTGAATAAGTTCTATAATTTGTCTAGCTGGCTGTAATTTAATGCAATCTCAACTTCTCATTAATTTTCATGCAAGATTCAGGTATTATCAGTCAATATATCTCTGATGGAGCTTACGTTCAGCTCAATTTTGGGGAGTGCTGGCGTATTGTATAATTCATCTAATCTTATGCTCACCCATTCAGCCTTCCAGTATGCCATTACTCCAGTGCGCCATCACTCCAATGCAAGACCCCATTGGCGATACAATTGATTTGGGAACCAAAGCCGGATATGGTATAACATGACCCAATATGAACGACCTTCCCGACATACTCCAAAAGGACCTGGGACAAAAATGGGAGGCGTTTAGAGATTCATCCAAAAAAGCCGGTGTCCACCTTTCACGAGATCCGCAAATCTTAAGCGCCCTGCAGCGCGTGTTTGCATTCAGCAATTTCGTTGCCGATAGCTGCACACGCGATCCTGCTTTAATTTCCGATCTGATCGACAGCGGCGATCTTCAGCGTCGCTATGCTTCAAAAGACTATGATCAAAAATTAAAATCGTCCCTTGTCAATGTAGAAGATGAGGCGGCGTTGAGCCGACACTTGCGTATCTTCCGGCTCAGGGAAATGCTGCGAATTGCATTCAGGGATCTCTGTGGCTGGAGCGACCTTGCCGAAACCGTCACCGATCTTTCCAGCATGGCAGATACCTGTCTTGAACAGACCGCTGCGACCCTGACCCGTTGGTTAATTGATCAATACGGCAAGCCGACCGCCAAGGATGGCTCCCGCCAGCGCCTGGTGGTTCTGGGTCTTGGTAAACTGGGGGCCTGTGAGTTAAACTTCTCTTCCGATATCGATTTAATCTTTACCTACCCAAAAGCCGGCCAAACACAGGGGAAATCAAAACCCATAACAAACGATGATTTTTTTACCCGCCTGGGCCGCCAGCTGATCCGGGTTCTCAGCCAACCCACTGTTGATGGGTTTGTGTTCCGTGCAGATCTGAGATTGCGGCCTTACGGTGAAAATGGCCCCCTCGTCATGCATTTTGAAGCGCTGGAAAACTATTATCAGGAGCAAGGGCGGGAATGGGAACGCTATGCCTTGATTCGCGCACGGGCGGTGGCCGGTGATAAAAAAGCCGGCCGGCAACTGCTCAGACAATTAAATCCCTTCATTTACCGTCGTTATTTGGATTATGGCGCCTTTGATTCCCTGCGCGAAATGAAGCAAATGATTTCCCTCGAGGTGCAGCGCAAAGGGATGAAGCACAATATTAAGCTGGGTTGGGGCGGTATTCGCGAAATTGAATTTTTCGGCCACATGTTTCAGCTGATTCGCGGCGGCGTCACGCCTGAACTTCAAGAGCGCAGTATTCAAAAAGTGCTCCGTATTTTGGTGCAAGAAAACCATATCCCGCCAGAAGTGGGTCATGAACTCGCAAGCGCTTACATTTTTCTCAGAGACACCGAACACCGCCTGCAAGAATTTGCCGATCAACAGACCCACGATTTACCCTCAGCGCCTGCTGACCAGGCCCGTCTGGCAGCCGCCATGGGATATAGCGATACCGCCCAATTTAGACAGCAGCTGGAAGCACATCGCCGCAACGTTCATCGTCAATTTCAGATGTTGCTGGAAGCTAAAGAATCTGAAACCGATACACAAAAAACCGATGAACAGCTACTGGGCGTCTGGCAGGGTCTGGTCAGCGATACACAGGCTGAAACCGTGCTCAAGGATGCCGGTTTCAGACAACCACAGGAAGTCTTGCGACACCTCAGCTATTTAGGCAATGCCCTGGGACCGGCTCAAATCGGATCAAAGGGGCAGCAACGACTTGAAAGATTAATTCCTCAAGTCCTCAAAACAGTTGGCCGCGCTAAACAACCCGAAAGGGTGTTGGGGCGAATTGTGGACCTGTTAAAATCGATCGGCGGGCGAATCAGCTATTTTGCACTGCTGCTTGAAAATCCGGATGTACTTACGCATCTGGTTCAGCTGACAGAGGCCAGTCCCTGGATCGCTTCTTTTCTGGCCTTACATCCGGTTCTTTTAGATGAACTTTTGGACCCGCGCACATTGTATTTACCGCCTGATGTCAACCAGATAAGGGCCGACATAGAACGAAAAATGCGCAGCGGCTCCGCGGATGACCTTGAACATCAAATCGAGCAGATGTGCATTTTTAAAGAAATAAACGTGCTGCGGGTTGCGGCAGCTGATGTCACCGGAGCGCTGCCCTTGATGCGCGTCAGCGACCATTTGTCGGATATCGCCGAAACAGTGCTATCTGAAGTCGTTCAAATCGCCTATGCGCATTTGCTGGCCAAGCACGGTTCGCCAAGCTGCAAATTGGACGCCGAACTTGGCGATAGCGGCTTTGCAGTCATTGCCTATGGCAAGCTCGGTGGTTTGGAATTAGGCTATGGGTCCGATTTGGATCTGGTATTTTTGCATTCCGGTAGCCGTGAACCAACGCAGGGTGGCCAACAACCCATCGACAGCGCCCAATTTTTTAACCGTCTCGGTCAGCGAGTTATTCATATCCTGACCGCCCATACCCGCGCGGGCAAATTATATGAAATCGACATGCGCCTCCGACCCAGCGGAGGTGCCGGGGTGCTGGTCAGCCACGCGGAAGGATTTCGTGATTATCAGCAAAACCAGGCCTGGACCTGGGAACACCAGGCCCTAATCAAAGCGCGTCCCATTCTGGGAGATCCGCTGCTCACCGATAATTTCCAAAACACGCGCAAGTCGGTTCTGGCCCGGCAACGAAAAAAGGCCAAGCTGCAACAGGAGGTGACCCGCATGCGCAACCGCATGCGACAGGAACTGTTACAACCCAAAGCGGGAGAGTTTGATATCAAGCAGGATACGGGCGGTATGGTCGATATCGAATTTTTAGTACAGTATCTGGTATTGCTAAAATCGCACGAATATCCGGCATTACTCGATTGGACCGATAATGTCCGTCTGATCCAGACGTTGATCTCAACCGGCGCTATCGATGAATATACGGCCCATGTTTTAAAACATGCCTATCTGATTTATCGGGCCGCAGCACATCAAGCCAGCCTGCAGGAAAAGCCGGCCAGGGTTTCTGAGCAAAAGTTTGGCTACCTGCGCAAGCGAGTTAGAAAAATCTGGGACTCCTTTTTAGGAACCCATTGATATGGGTCAGCGCACAATAAACGTTTTTAGGCTGCGGCTGTATTTTGACCGTTGCAGTTTTTGAAGCGCCCGCGCCTCGATCTGGCGGATACGTTCGCGCGTAATATCAAACTCCAGGCTGATCTCATCCAGGGTGTGATCGGTCTTTTCACCAATGCCAAACCGCATTCGCAAAATCTTTTCTTCCCGCGGTGTCAGCACAGACAAAACTTTGCGCGTTTTCTCGGCCAGGTTGCGCTTGGCCGCATAGGTGAAGGGATCCCTTTCATCACAAACTTCAACGACATCACCCAGAAAACGTGTGGCCTGGGAATTCAAAGGCGCATCCAATGAAAGCGGCTCTCCGGCAATGGCCAATATTCGGTCCACTTCATCAAAAGGTATCCCGCTGCGGTCAGCTAGTTCTGCTAGGTTTTCCTCTCCATTGTTTCCGTCCGTCAGACTGCTTGCTGCTTTTTGAATTTTGCGGTACCGTTCCCTGATATGAATCGGAAGTCGAATCGTTCTGGCCTGGTTGTAGATGGCCCGCAAAATCGCCTGCCGGATCCACCAAACAGCACAGGTACTGAAACGCGTACCACGCCGATAATCATAGCGATTGGCTGCCCGAATCAAGCCGATGTTGCCCTCCTGGATCAAGTCAATCAAAGACAGTCCACGCTGAGCATAGCGTCTGGCAATGCTGACCACAAGACGCAAATTGGCATTTATCAGTTTGCTGCGAAGCGCACTAAGCCGTTCTCGGCAAAGTCCAATTTGGGTTAAGGAGCGATCCGGCTTTGAATCCTGAGAATCCGGTTCACGGTGCTGCTCACGAATGCTTGTCTCGATATCATCAAATACAGGCGGTTCAAAACGCCATTCCGTTAAGACATCAAACATTTGATTAAGCTGGCTGTTTAACAGCGCTTGCAGCGGCTTTTGCCGAACTGCTTTAAAGCCTGTGACAAGCAAATGGGACCGATTTGCCTTAACGGCAATATGTATCTGCTCAAGCTTTCGGATCGTCTTGCGAAAAGAATCAATCTTCTCCTTATCGCTCAGCCGATCTCCTCGTTTATGAACGTTGATCAAAATCTTGCTGGGTGCTCTTTGACTGTCTTCAATCTGACGGCCAAAGTTAATCAAATGGTCCACAGCGATTTCTGATTGCAAGATAACGCGCATCAGATCTAATTCCGCCTGTTCGATGGCTTTGGCAATGGCAAGCTCCTCTTCTGGATTAATACGCTTAAAACAACCGATGTGTTGATAGTAACGGGCTAAAGGTTTTGTCACCCAATCCGGCTCGCCAGATTCACTGGAATCATCGGTTGTCTTTGTCCGCCACATCCACTCTGGCGCGGCGTGCCGTCCGGCTGATGAGGAAAAATCCAGGTCGATCTTCATAGCCGAAAATTCCGATGACCCGGTAAAAGGCACATGCGGATCAACATAAGCGTTAAATTCGGGTTTTAGGGAATAAGCATTGCTCATAATGATACCCCTTCTTGAACATCACAGGGGCCCTGGCAGCCGATCGCTCATTGCTGCCTAACCTATGTGGCTCCTTATATGTGCTTGATGTTACAAATGGATTCCCAACTCCCCTATTCGCCACCAAATCGACAGGGGTTTGGCTTCACGACTAGAAGGAGGAGATGAGCTTCCCCCTGTGCGCCAAAGCGAATAAAAGGGAGTGGGAAAATTTTAAAATTCCACCAACAGTTGCCTGTCGAACAAATCCGACCGGGCCTGAAAAGGACAGGCCCGGTTCGGATTCATGTTTGGCCATTATGCCAGATGGATCACCACGTAACCGGACTGCATGCGTTTTACCAGCAAGTCAATTCCGTTGGTGCCTTTATCTTTTTGAATCAATTTATTAAACGTGCTGACGGATTCGACGTCCTGACGGTTGACCTCTAGAATAAGATCCCCTTTTTGGATACCGGCTTTATCGGCTTTGCTGTTGGCATTCACACCGACAACCACAACACCTTTGTCATCTGGTATATTAAACCGGCGGGCCATCTCCGGAGTCAGCTCCGCTACCTGAAACCCGTATTCGGTCTCTTTTTTCTGCTGAGGTGCGTCAGCCGCAGCGAGGGTTAATGGCCTTTTGCCTACTTTTACGGTAATCGTCTTTTCCTTACCGTCACGCAACACCTTAACAGTCGCCTTCTGACCGACGATCAGATTAGCAGATTTAGCCGTTAAGCCCCGACTGCTTTCGACCTTTTCACCGTTGAGGTCAACGATAATATCATGGGGTTTGATACCGGCCTCATCCGCCGGATCACCGGGGATCACACTGGCCACCAGCACGCCAGTCGCATCTTTGGCGCCGTAATATTCTGCCAGCTCTTTTTTCAGATCCTGAATGGTTATCCCCAACCAGCCACGGGTCACTTCGCCATCGGATTTGAGTTGTTTAATGATTCCGGTTGCCAGATCGATGGGAATGGCAAATCCGATACCCTGCCCACTGGCGATAATGGCAGTATTGATGCCGACAACCTCTCCGTTCATATTGATCAGGGGACCGCCGCTATTGCCGGGATTGATGGAGGCATCGGTTTGAATGAAATCATCATAGGGGCCGGAACCGATCACGCGTCCTTTGGCACTGACAATACCCGCGGTAACGGTCTGTTCCAGACCGAACGGACTGCCAATGGCAGCCACCCATTCACCCACCTGTAGCTTGTCGGAGCTGCCAAGCTGTGCCGAAGGCAGGTCCCTGTCGGCATCGATTTTGATCAAAGCCAGATCCGTTTGCGGGTCGCGCCCAACAATGTCAGCATCGAATTCACGCTTGTCTTTGAGCATCACTTTGATCTGATCCGCATCTTTGACCACGTGATTGTTGGTGACGATAAAACCATCGGTGTCGATGATAAACCCGGTGCCCAGACCCTTTTGTTTAAATTCATGCGGATTTCGCTGTTTGAATTCATGGGGATTTCTCCGACCGAAAAATTCATCAAAAAAGTCTTTGGACCGATCATCTCCCTGAAACGGCGAGCTGCCAAAATGATGAAGTTCAGCGCCGCCGCCCTTGACGGTCTTTTCCACACGGATGTGGACTACAGCCGGGCTGACATCTTTGGCAAGCTCACTAAAATTTTCCGGAATCATCCGTACCGGAGCGTTTTTGGCTGCTGCTGCTATCTGCAGACCGGATCCCATAACCAGAAGGGCCGTTACGATAGCTGCAATTGATTGACGAATTGCTTTACGGGTTTTCATTGTGTTTACCTCCTCTTTCTTTTTTGCAAATTTGGTCTCATGTTGTTGTCGTGGATCATAGGACAACTGTTTAGCCACAAGATGACGCGAATATGACCAAAAAGTTATCTTTGACAACTTATCTGTGCTGGATTATCATGGGGTGCTGTGCCCGGCAGGATGGGCCTGCAATACGAAGTGACTGTTTGGAAAGGAAGGAAAATGAGAAAAAGATCACCGATTATATTTTTGATCGTTTCTGCCTTTTTCATGGTCTGCTGGTGGACTGCCCAGGATGCGACAGCCGCAGAGGGCTCATGTTACCTTAGGGCCAAAACCCAAGACGTTTTTGTGATTGTCTTTGATATCGACGATGAGGGTAATCAAGGCGCGCAGATCTGGCAGGGCAGAATTAATCATAACGAAAAAGTTAAGATCACAGCACCCCACGGGCGTTTTCGCTATGATTATAATGACCAGCCAGAAGAGGACCAGCCCCTTAGTGGCGGACATGATCGCTGGTGCAATAATTTGAACACTATCCTGGTGCCATAGAACAGAATGGAATCGATATGAACAAAATCTTTCGACACTTGGCTATTGTCGTTTGGGTCGCGCTGGCCGCCGGTTGTGCAGCTACCACCGATGTTGAAACCAAAGAAGGTGCCTGCTACCTCAAGGCCAGCGACCACGATGTTTATCTTAAGGTCTTTGATGTGGACAGCAACGGCAACATGGGCGCGCTCATCTGGCAAGGCAGAATACATCAAAGTCAGACCGCACGAATTAAAACAACCCACGCCCGTTTTCGCTTTTTTTATAATGCCGAACCGGGTGTTGAGCAGCCGTTCAGAAGCGGTGAGGATAAACGTTGTGATGATCTCGACGTTGTGGCCGTTCCCTGATCATCAATGCATCCGATACCATTATTCTGAATTCCAGCGAAATCGAACTCACCATTGCCTGCGTATTGTAATTTCAATCCATTTGATTGCCGACCTGGTTTCTCAATTCCAATATTGGAATAAAACTTAAAAAATGAATGTTACATTTTTGTAATTATTTTCCCTGTTTTCTGCCAAATTTGTAACAACAAGACAGTCGCAATCTAAATTGTCTACCAGAAAAGACCTTGTAATTATTATAAATTTTATGATTTTTGTGTTGTGGCATGCAAGTTGCTCAATAGAAACTGATCTGTTTATTCAAATCAGGATGACGACACGATGACATCAATGCACCAAGAAACCGCCAAGCAGCTGCAGAAAAAAACGGAAAGGTTAATTGAACGCCTTTTAAAGGGCAAGGAACCCAACTTTTTAACGCAGCATACCCGATTGCTGGATGACTATTTTCTCCAGGCATTTGAAACCAGCAGCGTCGGTCCCCGCATGGATATCGGCAAAAATCCTTACGCCATCATAGCGCTGGGCGGTTACGGCCGAGAAGAACAATGCATCCGTTCTGATGTTGATTTGCTGTTTTTATTTAAAAAAAGAGTCCCTAAGGAGGCTGAAAATTTAGTCCAGGAAATCATTTATCCGCTCTGGGACATTGGTCTGGATGTCGGTTATGCCACTCGGTCATTGAAAGAGTGTCTGACACTGGCCGGCAAGGATTATGAAATCCTGACGCCAATATTGGATGCGAGGTTTATTTGCGGTTGGTCAATGCTCCACGCCAATATACTAGATGAGTTGCGCACCAAAATCATCATGCCTAAATCCCGCCGCATCATCAACTGGCTTGTTGAGCGCAATGAATTGCGGCACGCCCAATTCGGGGACTCGGCCTACCTGCTGGAGCCAAACCTGAAGGAGGGACAGGGAGGATTAAGAGATTATCATACCATGTTGTGGATTGCGCGTATCGCTTTTAACGCCAAACAATTCAGAGACCTCGAATATCTGGGCCTGCTTTCACATGAAGAGTTTCAGGCATTAAGCCAATCTGTATCCTTTGTCTGGAATGTGCGCAACCGTATCCATCACATTTGCGGTCGCAAATGCGACCAACTGCACTTTGAAAACCAGGTCAAGCTGGCCCGGGCGCTTAACTATAAAAACGACAATGGGCAGGAGCCGGTTGAAAGATTCATGGGTGACCTTCACGGCCAAATGGAAGCCTTAAAACAACAGCATCTGGTATTTTTGCATGAGCTCGGCTACGAGAAACCCCGTAAACGCAAACGAAAATCAAATAAAAAAAGCGGTGTCGAGGGCCTCAACGTTATCGATTGGGGAATGCTGAATTTTGAAGGGCCTGAAAAGATTTTGCAGTCGCCGGATCTTCTGATGAAAATATTTGAAGAAAGCGCGCGCTTGAAAATCCCACTGAGTGCGGAGGCCAAGCGATTGGTCAAGGAGTTTTCACATCTGGTCACCAAGGCTTACCGTGTTTCTGAGCCGGTCGTTAAATCATTTGAGCGCATCTTGGTAGCCCCGGCGCCAAAATTTAATGTCCTTAACGAAATGCTCAATACAGGATTTTTGGAAAAATTTCTCCCTGAAATGCGCGTGGTGCGCAATCGCATCCAGTATGATGAATACCATCTTTACCCGGTGGACAAGCACCTGCTGCGCACTGTGCAAACGGTTAAAAAGTTCGGTAGCGCTAAAGACAGCAGCCTGGAGCCATTGTGCGCGCAACTGTACCGTAAGCTCAAAAAGAAAAAAGTATTGCTGTGGGCGGCTTTGCTGCATGATATCGGCAAGGGTCAATCTGTTGAAGATCATTCTGCCAAAGGCGCCGAGGTCGTCCAGACCATTCTCAACGAGAAAAAGATGAAGCCTGCCGATGTAAAAACGGTCATGTTCCTGGTGCAGGAACACCTTATGCTGATAAAGACCGCCACCCGCAGAGACATCTATGATGAGGAGACGGCCATTTCCTGCGCCCGCAAGGTCAAAGATATTGAGCGGCTCAAAATGTTGTATTTGCTGACCGTCGGCGATTCAATTGCGACGGGTCCAAAAGCATGGAATGATTGGACGGCAGCGCTGTTGAGAGATTTTTTCCTCAAGGTATATAATGTGCTTGAAAAAGGCGAATTGGCCACCGCTGAGGCCGTTGAGGTCGTATCACAGAAAAAGAAGGATATCGTCACATCTGCCGCCGGTTCAAAAGCCGAAAAAAAGATGACAGCCCTGCTGGAGGTCATGTCACCGCGCTATCTGCTATATATGCCGGCCGATGAAATTCAACGGCATATGAAATTATACCGGAAGCTGTCCCGGAACAATTCTGACTTTCTGTGGAAAATCGATCAGGCACCTGATGCCAACACCCGTGCGGTAACAATTTGCGCCCCTGATCGTCCTGGTCTAATTTCCAAAATTGCCGGTGTTTTTACTCTTAACAACATCGACATTCTGGACGTGCAGGTGTTCACCTGGCGCAATAATATCGCCCTGGATATTTTTAAGGTCAAGCCCCCGCCCGATCCGATCCTGGAAGATGAAAAATGGAACCGAACTGCCGAGAACCTTTCAGCCGCACTGGCTGGCGAACTGGATCTGACCGTCGCCCTGAAAAAAAAAGTGCGGACCTATCGCAACGGGAACGCCGGCCTGGCGACAAAACCCCATCGCGTGACGTTGGATAATACCAGTTCCAGTTTTTTTACCATTATTGAAGTGTTTACCTATGATTTTCCAGGGTTGCTGTACAGTATCACCGATGCCATTTATCGCTGCGATCTGAACATCTGGGTCGCTAAAATCGCCACCAAAGCCGATCAAGTGGTGGACGTTTTTTATGTCAGAGATATCAACGGGCAGAAAGTCGATCTGCCGGAACAGGTCGAGGCTATCAAAGCCGCCCTAATGGAACGGCTGCCGGCGACACAACCGGACTTGGCCCACCCATAATTAAAAATGCAGATCCCGCAACGACTTCAGAAACAGGTTATATTCAGAATGAATACGGATAAGGAGGATAATACTTAAAGATGAAATCAAAAAGTCTGCTGACAACTGTAATTTTACTCACAATTCCCTTTTCCTCGGCATTTGCGTCAGAGGGCCTCAATTCAGGGGACACGGCCTGGATGATCGTCTCAACAGCGCTGGTCATGATGATGACGCCGGCGGGCCTGGCCCTGTTTTATGGGGGTATGTCCAGGTATAAAAACCTGCTCAATACCTTTGCCATGACCTTTGTGGCGTATTGCCTGGCCAGCATTGTCTGGATGGTGTGGGGCTACAGCCTGGCCTTTGGACCCAGCAAAGCCGGCATTGTCGGGGGGTTGAGCCATCTTTTTCTGTCCGGTATCGAGGTGGGCAGCCTTTCGGGAAGCATTCCCACTTATGTGTTTGCACTCTTTCAGATGACCTTTGCCGGCATCACGGTTGCCCTGGTTCTGGGCTCGGTGGTTGATCGCATGAAATTTTCTTCGTGGATCATTTTTACGGTTTTGTGGGTCACGTTCATCTATTGCCCTGTCGCCCATTGGGCCTGGGGGGGCGGTTGGATGGGAAACATGGGCGCTTTAGACTTTGCGGGGGGAACCGTGGTTCATATCAACGCCGGGGTGGCCGGCCTGGTGCTGGCGCTGGTGCTTGGTAAACGCATCGGCTACGGCAAAGAGGCCATGTTTCCTTCCAGCATCTCGTTTACCGCCATCGGGGCGGCACTGTTATGGTTTGGCTGGTTCGGCTTTAATGCCGGCAGCCAGCTGGCCGCCGATGGCCTGGCCGGCTCGGCTTTTCTGGTGACCAATACGTCAGCGGCCATGGGCGCACTGGCCTGGATGTTTGCCGAATGGATGATCGACAAAAAACCCACGGTTCTGGGGCTGGCTTCGGGAATTGTGGCCGGGCTGGTGGCCATTACCCCGGCTGCTGGGTTCGTTAACCTGCCGGCTGCGCTGATTATCGGGCTTGTGGCCGGCCTCCTGGGCTTTTATTTTGTGGCTAAAGTCAAGCACAAACTGGGCTATGATGATTCCCTGGATGCATTCGGGGTTCATGGCATGTGCGGTCTCTGGGGTGCGCTGGCCACCGGTCTGTTTGCCAATCCAGCGGTAAACGAGGCTGGCAAGGGGTTATTTTATGGCAATCCCGGCCAACTCTGGATCCAGTTTGTTTCCATCGTCGGCACTGCTGCATTCAGCGCCATCGGCACCCTGATTGTGATTTATGTCACCAAATTATTAACCGGCGGTTTGCGTGTCACCGAAGAGACAGAGGTGGCCGGGCTCGACAGCTCCATCCATGGAGAAAGAGGTTTTGAAATTCTATAAACCGCATTGATGCACTCAGAAAAGAATAATTCATTAACGCCAAAGAGGAGATCAAAACATGAAAAAAGTTGAGGCGATCATCAAGCCCTTTAAACTCGATGACGTCAAAGAGGCCCTGAATAAAATCGGCATTCAGGGGATGACCGTGTCCGAGGTCAAAGGATACGGGCGTCAGAAAGGCCACAAGGAAATCTACCGCGGCGCCGAATACGCGGTTGATTTTATACCCAAAATCAAAATCGAAATCGTCACCGATGCCGACCAGGCCGATCAGGTCGTTGAAACCATCCGGGAGGCCGCCAACACCGGTAAAATCGGAGACGGTAAGATTTTTGTGATCCCAGTAGAGCAGGCGTTGAGGGTGCGAACCGGCGAGACCGGTTCAGACGCCCTCTAGTTTCCATCACAACAGAATGCCCCCATATCCGAAGCTGTATTGGTGGATGTATTCTGGATGCTAACACGATACAGGTTAAGCCCGTTGCCCGTTTGCCCGTTAGCCGGCGAAAAATAAGAACAGACAGGGTTTCCGATTTGAACGGGCACAACCGGCCTAACCGGACAACCTGAAAATGATAGCGAATAACTTTCAATCAGCCCATAGGTTCCATGAATTTAAACTAAAAATATATAACCAAAATACAAAGGAGGAATGGTCTAATGACACCCAAAGAAGTATTGGACATGGCAAAGGAAAACGGCGCGAAAGTCGTTGATCTGCGGTTTATGGATTTTCCGGGATTGTGGCAGCATTTTACGGTTCCGATCAGTGAGCTGGAAGAATCCAGTTTTGATGATGGATACGGTTTTGACGGCTCCAGTATTCGCGGCTGGCAGCCGATTCATGCCAGCGACATGCTGGTCGTCCCTGATCCGGCGACCGCCAAAATGGACCCATTTTATGAGGCGCCGACCCTGGTATTAATCTGCAACATCGTGGATCCGGTCACCCGGGAAGCCTATACCCGCGATCCCCGCAACATCGCCCAAAAAGCAGACGCCTATCTAAAAAGCAGCGGTATTGGCGATGTGGCTTATTTTGGCCCGGAGGCCGAATTTTTTATCTTTGATGATATTCGGTTCGAATCCACCCGCTATGCCGCTTTTTATGAAATCGATTCGGTAGAAGGCAACTGGAACACCGGCCGGGATGAAGGCCCCAACCTGGGTTACAAACCGCGCCACAAAGAAGGCTATTTTCCAGTACCGCCCATGGATAAATTCCAGGATCTGCGCACCGAGATGCTGCTGACACTTGAGAATCTGGGTATCGAGGTCGAAGCCCAGCATCATGAAGTGGCCACCGCCGGTCAGGCCGAAATTGACATGCGCTTCAAACCCCTGATGCAGATGTCGGATCAGCTCATGTGGTTTAAATATGTGCTCAAAAATGTGGCCTACCGCCACAATCATACCGTTACATTTATGCCCAAACCCCTGTTCGAGGACAACGGCACCGGAATGCATACCCACATCAGCATCTGGAAAGATAATCAACCGCTGTTTGCCGGTGATAAATATGCCGGCATATCCCAGGAAGCGTTGTACGGCATCGGTGGCATCCTCAAGCACTGCCGCGCATTGACCGCCTTTACCAACCCCACCACCAACTCATACAAAAGATTGGTGCCGGGTTTTGAGGCACCTGTGAACCTGGCATACTCCAGCCGCAACCGCAGTGCCGCGGTTCGCATCCCGATGTATTCGGAATCACCAAAGGCCAAACGCATCGAGTTTAGAACCCCGGATCCTTCCTGCAACGGCTACCTGGCGTTTTCAGCGATGCTGATGGCTGTCATAGACGGCATCCAGAATAAAATCGACCCGGGTGATCCGCTCGATAAAGATATCTACAATCTGCCGCCCGAAGAACTGGCCGAAATTCCGTCTGCACCCGGCTCGCTGGAAGAAGCCATTGATGCATTGAAGGCCGATCAGGAATTTTTGTTAAAGGGTGATGTGTTTACGCAGGATGCAATTGACATGTGGATCGAATACAAAACCGAGAACGAAATCAACGATGTCAAACTGCGGCCGCATCCCCACGAATTTTTCCTGTATTATGATATTTAAAATCCGGTTGACCCGTGGGCCGGCTATCCCGTTGTCGGTTAAAAATGAAGCCCCGCTTTAATAAGCGGGGCTTTTTAGCGGAAAACTCTGATAGTTAGAGGCCATTTCAAAACCTCTTTGAAGTCCATTTTGCGGACTTTTGCCCAAAAGCGCTTAGCGATGTGGAGCGCAAAATCTTGAACTGTCTGAGGCGCTAGCCCGAGTTTTCTCCGCCTCAGGCGGATTAGCGTAACGAGCTTAGCGCTTTGCAAAAGCCGCAAACCGGCGGATAAGAGGTTTTTTGAAATGGCTTTTAGGCAGGCGATTTTACCTATAGGATTTATAATCGACGCCGTATTTTTGAGCCTTATAAGCAAATTTTCTGACGGTCGTTTTTAGAATTTCAGCAGCCGTGGTGATGTTGCCCCGGGTGTTTTTGAGGGCATCGATGATCATCTCTTTTTCCAGGCGGGCAACAGCATCTTCCAAAGACAAAGCCGGCACTGTTCCCGATTCTTTGCCGGTTTGCAGGGTCGGTGGCAGGTGGTAGCTGTGAATCACCCCCTCTTCACACAGCAGCACCGCCCGCTCAATGCAGTTTTCAAGCTCTCTGACATTTCCCGGCCAGTGGTATTCCATGAGCATGTCAATTGCCGGTGTCGACAGCCTTTTGATATTTTTATGATTTTCCTTAGCATATCTTTCTAGAAAATAATCCGCCAACAGCAAGATATCGGTTTTGCGCTCGCGCAGCGGTGGCAGATAAATTGGAAACACATTTAAGCGATAGTAGAGATCACC
This sequence comes from Desulfobacterales bacterium, assembly GCA_030066985.1. Taxonomy (NCBI): domain Bacteria; kingdom Pseudomonadati; phylum Thermodesulfobacteriota; class Desulfobacteria; order Desulfobacterales; species Desulfobacterales bacterium. The sequence goes on along the minus strand of JASJAN010000006.1, from coordinate 118,537 downwards.
CCTGAAGGTCTCCTCCTCAACCGCATCTTCCAGGTTTTTATTGGTGGCGGCAATGATGCGCACATCCGTTTTCAACGTCCGATGTCCGCCAACGCGCTCAAATTCCTTTTCCTGCAGTATTCTCAACAAATTGGCCTGCACATCCAAACCCAGAGATCCAATTTCATCCAGAAAGATGGTGCCTTTGTGGGCCAGTTCGAATTTGCCGATTTTTAGTTTGATGGCACCCGTAAAGGCACCTTTTTCATGACCAAACAGTTCACTTTCAATTAGATTTACCGGCAAAGCGGCACAGTTGACTTTGACAAATGGTGCTTTGGACCGGTGACTGTTATAGTGGATGGAATTGGCCACCAGCTCCTTTCCGGTTCCGCTTTCACCTCGAATTAGAACGGTGGCGTTGCTCTTGCAGACCTGAGAGATCATTTGAAAGACCTCCCGCATTTTATTGCTGTTGCCGACAATGTTGCCGATACTGTATTTGTCTTTGAGCACACTTTGGAGCCGACGGTTCTCCTCGTGCAACCGTTCCTTTTCCAAGCGGATAGTTTCCAACTTGATCACATGGCTGGCGATCATGGTGGCAATAACCTCAAGCAGTTTCTGGCCGCTTTTGAGCGCGTATGATTTCTGGTAAGGCCGATCAGCTGAGAGGGCACCGATGACCTGTTTGCCCTTTTTGATGGGAACACAAATGAAAGAATGCTCGCGACCCTGTTTCTTTTTGTGGCTGGCGGTGCGGTCCAAAAAATGCGGTTCTTCGCTGATTTTAGGGATCGAAACCGGTTTTCCGGTCTCAATCACTTTGCCGGTGATCCCCTCGCCCAGTTTGTATTTAACACGATTCATGGTGCTTTGCGTCAAACCGTGCGCCACCTCAATGTTAATCTCGTTGCGCAGCGGGTTTAAAATTGTTATAGTTCCCCGCACCATCTTCATGGAACTGGACAAGATGTCAAGCACCTTGTAAAGCGACGTTCTCAATTCCAGATGTTCATTGAGCGTCTTGGTAATTTCATACAGCAAAGTAACTTCTTCAATCGGTTTCATGGCTCAGCACTTTTCAATGTTTTGATATTACGATTTTGTATAGGCCAAATTTAAATAATACAATTTTGTAATAAATAGCAACCCTTTTCTGATACCTAAAATTTTTTAAACTCGTAGCACGCAACCCGAAACACGACACCCATGATATTACACATCGACATGGATGCCTTTTATGCTTCCGTGGAAAAACTGGATGACCCTCGGTTAAAGCATAAATGTGTCATTGTCGGCGGGACTTCCAACCGCGGTGTGGTTTCAGCCGCCAGCTATGAAGCCCGACGCTTCGGGGTTCATTCGGCCATGCCCATCTACCAGGCTAAACAGAAATGCCCCCATGGTGTTTTCCTGCCGCCGCGCATGGGCCGCTATAAAGAAGTATCAAAAAAGGTGATGACCCTGCTCAGGGAATTTTCTCCGTTAGTGGAGCCGGTGTCTATTGATGAAGCCTATGTGGATATCACCGGCAGCCAGCGCCTGTTCGGCACGCCTGAGGAAATCGCCCGGGAAATCAAAAGAAAAATCTACGACAGCTTGTATTTAACCTGCTCTGTGGGGGTGGCACCCAATAAATTTATAGCCAAGATCGCTTCCGACCTTGAAAAGCCCGACGGGCTGACACTGATTTTACCGGATCAGGTGGCGCAGTTTATTGAAGGGCTGGCGATCAAAAAAGTTCCGGGTGTCGGCAAAAAAATGGTGGGCCAGTTGGCGTCAATGGGCATTCGAACCCTGGGGGATGTTCAGCGGCTGCCGGAAAAATCCCTGCTAAAGCACTTGGGAAAATTCGGCCGGAAACTGCGCACGCTTTCTTTGGGCAGCGACGATTCTCCGGTAACACCGCATGCGCCCCATAAGTCCATCAGCAGTGAGCGCACACTGGCGGCTGACACCCATGATGTCAAACTGCTGAAACGGTACCTTCTCAGTCAATCGGCAGAGGTGGCCCGACAGCTCAGGCAAGCCGGGGTGCGTGCCAGAACGATTGTCATTAAAATAAAAAATGCCGACTTTAAAACAGTCACCCGGAGAACGACCATCGCCATTCCCACCCAATCGTCTAAAACCATCTACAAACACGCTGCCCAATTACTGGATGATTTTAAAATTACTGAAAAAATCCGGCTGATTGGTGTTGGCACGACCGGATTTTCAGCAGTAACCGCATCGGTCCAAATGGGACTTTTTGACGAAAACGCCAAACCCTCTGACAATTGGGAAAAAGTCGATCAGGCCGTAGACTCGATCAGTCAGAAGTTTGGCAGAGACGCCATCGGGCGCGCCACCCTTAAAGATTAGCGATAAATGTTTGAACTGTATTTGAGGATAAATGCTATAAAAGCGTGCTTAAAATTTTGGCAATCCAAATAAAATGTTTGCCAAAATAATCCAATTTGAGGTATATTAGCAAATAAAACAAGCCGTTTTAATTTTACGTCCTTCATATCACATAAATTTTTTACACATATAAATTTAACTTTTCTCTAGCATTTCCTGTGCAACTTGGCTATTTCGATGGCCATATGTCATTCAATATATTGCTTTCCAGGCTGCAGAAGTACATAAAACAAATTAATTTCATTTGATATCAATGGCATGCGGATTGGCTTATCATCATGTCGTCCATTGAGATGGTGTGTCATATCTCAGCTAGCCGCTCCGACTTGTTCCACTGATTTTCGATAATATTTGTTTGTTTGGTGACCTACGGGCAGAGGAATTTGACGGTAGAGATGAAAAGGCAGGCAAAACAGATCCGTGACAGATCTTTTTGACTGCCTTTTTATTTTTTAGCCATCCAGAAGGGAATGGACGTGGTTAAAGGCGGCGATCTTATTTGAGTCCTGACAGTTGGTTCAGAAACAGATTGCGCCCAGCAGGCGTTTAAGATGTCAATTCATAGGAGGGGATTGATGAAGACAGAAGTCAACAGACGGTATGAGGATATGTTTGAATTCGTTCCCATCGGCTTTTTTACCTTTGATCAAGAGGGGCAGATCCTGGATGTTTGCTCGACCGGGGCAAGGCTTCTTGGCGAAGACCGCTTGGATTTATTAAATCAGAAGTTTGTTAAATTTATTGTCGATGGCTTCCAGGACGGTTTCCAACAGCACTTCAAAAAAGTTTTGAAATCCGGGAAACGGGATATTTATGATCTGCAATTGTCCGTCAACAATCACTCTTCTTTTTGGGTACAGCTGGAAAGTATCGTCGAGCCGGCTGTCGGAACAAAATTAAACGGACACCAATTCATCACCGCCATAACAAATATCACCCATCGTAAGCAGGCCGAATGCGCCTTGCAGGAAACCCGTGATGATTTGGAACGCCGTGTGAATGAGCGCACCGCCGAACTGGAAAAAATCAATGTGAGCTTAAAAAATCAAATATCAGAATGCGAACAGGCCAAGCTGGCTTTGTACGAATCCGAGCTCAAATATGCCACCCTGGTCGAGGACGCTTTGATCGGCGTCTATATCAGCCAGGACAATAGAATTGAATTTGCCAATGACAGATTTGCCGATATCTACGGCTATTCAAAGGACGAACTCATCGGCCGGAACACCCTGGATCTGGTCCACCCGGACGATCGGCAGCTGGTCGAACAACTAAGAGAAAAGCGCCTTAATGGAGAAAAAGTGCCGGTTGAATATGAAAGCAGAGGCCTGAAAAAAAACGGCGATACCATATGGGTCGCACGAAGCTTGTCCCAGATTACCTATAAAGGGCGTCCGGCCATTTCAGGAATTGTCTCCGACATCAGTAAGCGCCGCAGAGCTGAAGAGGCATTACGCAAATCAGATAAGGAATTGCGGGTTTTGTCCAACCAGCTTTTATCGGCTGAAGAAAAGGAAAGAAAAAGAATTGCCCGGGAGTTACATGACAGTATTGGGCAAGCTCTCAGCGCTATTAAATTCAGTGTGGAAAACGCGATGCGCGAACTGCGTTCCGTAGCCAATCCCGTGGACCTTGGATCTCTGGAGGCCGTTATCCCTTTGACGCAGAAAACCATTGAAGAAGTCCGCAGAATCGTAAAAGACCTACGCCCTTCCATTCTGGATGATTTGGGTATTCTGGCAACCATCAAATGGTTTTGCCGCGAATTTCAAAATGTTTACCCTATAATTCGGATTGAGACCAATATTGACATTGATGAAACCGACATCCCCCTATATCTGAAAACGACAATTTACCGTATTATGCAGGAGGCCTTGAATAATGTCGCCAAACACAGCAAGGCCAATGTCGTTTATCTGCAGCTACAAAAAGCCGATCCCGCTATCCATTTGACCATTCAGGATAACGGTCGCGGCTTTAATTTGCACCAGGCCATGGACATTCAAACTTCTTTGCGAGGATTTGGTCTTGCCAGTATGCGGGAGCGAGCCGAAATGTCCGGCGCACGTTTTGAGATTAGTTCAACAGCAGAGAAAGGTACAACCATACAGGTTGTCTGGGCCGATGAGCGTTGAGAATTAGGATTTCAGATGTGTTCGGGTAAGATCATCTCAAGTGGCCACCACCCCAATCCCCCTTAGCGCTACACAAGTCCCTGCTCGATGGCAAATGTGGTCAGCGCAGCGGCATTGTGCAGGTCCAGTTTTTTCATCAGATTTGCCCGGTGTTTTTCTACCGTTTTTAAGCTGATGAAAAGATCGGATGCAATTTCCTTATTCTTATAACCTTCCGCTATCAGTTTTAGTATTTCCCGCTCTCGCGGTGAAAGTAGACTCAGCCTTGGGCTGGGTGTCCGGCTGTCTTTACCTTCCAGGTATCCTTCAATCACCTGCTCGGAAACACCGGGGCTCAAATATGTTTTGCCTTTCATGACGTTTTGGACGGCTAGCATGAGCTCTACATGGGTGGCATCTTTGAGGACATACCCGTCAGCTCCCGCCTGCAGGGTAGTCCGCAGATATTCTTCCGCTTTATGAACGGTCAGGGCAATGATCTTTATGGCGGGATGTTTCCGTTTGATTTCTCTGATGGCATCCATACCGGTCATACGCGGCATCGACAGATCCATCACCACCAGTTCCGGCACCAGCTTTTCAATCTGGCGTATTGCTTCGCGACCATCGGCGGCTTCACCGACGACTTCAAATTTTGGATCAGCAGAAAAAAGGGCCCGTAATCCTTCCCTGAGAATCGTATGATCTTCTACCAGAACAATTCTGATTGTCTTATCCATATCGCCTACCTGGATACTGTATTACCCTACCCCAATCAGTTGTGTATACCGTCTTTTTCAGACAATTATAAAGACTTTATAGACCTCAGTATACAGGCCGATTCAACCCAAAATACAGCTTTATTTTGCCCAATATACATTGTTTCGCCAATTTATCAAGCCGGCAATCTTTAGTACATATGAGATGCCATGGTGTCGACGGTTTGTCCGATATAGGAATCTGAGAACACCATCTTTTTGAGGGATAATCGACCAGTAACCTCACTCAACAGAGGAGCCAGTCCTGCATGTTTAGAATCCTAATCATTGATCCGAATATCCCGTTTAGAAAATCCCTCAGCAAAATCATCAATGATCGTTTTCCTCGTACTGAGATCCATGAAGCCTCGACCGGTGACCAGGGGCAGATCAGGCTGCAAATGACCACACCCGCATTGGTCTTTATCGATATTTATTTGCCCGATCAAAATGGCCTTGATTTAGCCAAGACTATCAAGGCTGTGTACCCGGAAATCATCATTGCTATTTTTGCCATGTACGATTCGCCGGAATATCAGGCGGCTGCAAATGATTCAGGTGTCGAATACTTGATTCCAAAAGACGATTGGACCGGCGCGGATATTCTTACGTTACTTGAATCGATTTTAGCGGATGCCGGCACATCCCGGCGTATCCATTTCAACAAAAAATGAACTGTGACTGCGTTTTATAAAAAACTTAGTAAAAATGAAAGGAGGTGGTCGAAAGCACCTAATGCATTTTAAATCAAACAATACGCCTGTAACACCTTAACCAAGGAGGAGTTCAAGATGAAAAATTGTTCACAATTAGGCCTTTTTACATTGGCAATCGCCCTGACCATGCTGTTAATCTTACCTGCCGCCCAGGCGGTGGATTTTAAAATTTCCGGCCAGATCAACCGCGCCGCCCTCTGGGGTGACAACGGCGAAGATGACGATATCAAATTTGTCGACAACGATAACTCGTCCACCCGCTTTCGTTTCACCGGCGGCAATGACTTTGATGATGCCTGGCGCGTCGGCATTGTCTGGGAAGTTGAAATGCAGTCCAACGCCTCAAACGATACCGACATCGATATCGGTGAAAACGATGATACCTCTGATGTGGATTTCAACGAGCGTAAAATTGAGTTTTATGTGAATCACAACACCTTCGGCCGGCTCTGGCTCGGTCAGGGAGACACGGCCTCCAACGGCACCTCTGAAGTAGATCTGTCCGGCACTTCTGTGGTCAACTATTCTTCCATCGAAGATATGGCCGGTGGTTTCAATTTCCGCGATGATGATAATAATATTATCACATCCGTCGGCAGTGCTTTCAGCAATTTTGACGGCTTCAGCCGCCGGGACCGCGTGCGCTATGATACACCCAAATTCGGGCCGGTCTATTTCTCGGCCAGTTACATGAACGGCCAATCCTGGGACTTGGCCGGGCGCTTTGCCTATGAATGGGATGGATTTGGTAAACTGGCGGCCGCTGCCAGCTGGTTGCCCGCCGACACCAATCGCGATCCATTTAAGCAATACAGCGGCTCGATCTCTTTTCTGCACAATTCCGGAATCAACTTGACCGTTTCCGGTGCCAACCGCTATGATACATCCGGAGATGAGGAACCCTGGAACATTTACGGCAAAGTGGGTTATAAATTCGGCAAATGGGCTTTTTCGGTCGACTATACCTACTCTGAGGATGTGGATGTAGAAGATGATGAAGCCACCTCCGTCGGTGTTGCCGCGGTGTGGAACGTATGGGAAAGCGTCGAGCTTTACGGATCTTACCGCTGGCATGATCTGGACCGTGACGATGACCAACGCGGCCCTGGAATTGGTAATGCCGAAGATCTCCATGCGGTCATGATCGGTGGCCGGGTAAAATTCTAGTCAGAAAGGTGAATATGGTTAACAACAATTCAATCCTGTGGATGCTTATATTGATGGGTCTGGCAATTGCCATCTTGATGGGCTGCGGGGCTAAAGGCCGGCCCGCTGAATTCAATCAAACAGCGGGTGAAATGAAAGAAGGCCCCGGCGTTCTCACCGGTGAAGAAGGCGCTCTGGTCGTCTATGACTCCAAACGCGGTGGGGCCTTCCCGCAATTTAAGGGCAATAAAACCATAGACGCTTCTGAAAAAGATGACAAAGATGAAGAATCGCAGCAAGCTTCTAAGAAAGCCGATCAAGATGCATCGACAGCATCGGACAGTTCTGCCGAGTCGCCGCAAATAGCTGCCGGACAGACATCCGCTGGAAAGCAGGTCACGCCGGAAGCAGCTCGGGAATTTCAGGAATTTCAGGAATGGAAAAAAGAGCAACAGGAATTCCGGGAATTTCAGGAATGGAAAAAAACATCACAGGGTGCGGCTGAATACAAGGAATTCCTGGAATGGAAAGAGTGGAAGTCCTACCAGGAATGGAAAAAACAACAGGGACAATAAGCTGTACTGCAAATCGTTTTTGCTGTTTTTCCTGAACGACCCGTCAGGGCATTCAGGTGATTCACAATAGGGGTTTAGCCTATAGGCAGGGCCTGAAAAAGACCCTGCCTTACTTTTTACCGGTTAGATCCAACCTTCGGTCTTTGTATTCCAAAATTTTTTAGTTCATAAATTTTATACCGGCCGATCGTCTTTTGTCCCAATTTGGATACCGGCTTTAGTCGCATCATATAAAAACATCTTACAAAAAGATTTTGCCAACCCATTTACCTTTCGGATCGAGTACTTATTGTTGAATCTGAAAAATGACTAGTACCTGTGAAATGCGGCTATATTTCCCTTGACATACAACATATTGTATGAGATAAATGTTAACTGCACTAAATGATAGGCTAAGTCGGAAAACCGGGTGACCTTAGGCTCTGACCAGAGCTAAACCTAAACGGGTGATGTCCAGCCACATTTGTTACACCGAAACGATGTCCATTTAGCCGAGTCGCATCTTATCACAAGAATAAAACTCCTCACTGCCATACCGGGTAAGATAGCTATCGCTCCGATAGCTGGGGGTTTTTTATTCTTTTAGCAAAGAAGGCCATACCCAATTCCATCAAACATCATCTTTGAATCAGGAGCAGCGTAATGGGGCGTAAAGGCAAATTTTTAGTGACCAACGAAGGCAGTTTTGATCTAGGCACCTACACCTGGGACGATCAGCTGTTTAGCGACATTCTCATCCGTGAAAACCCAATCGACAGCGATCAGGCCATGGGAATCAGTCGCTCCCTACGCAAAGAAATATCGAATCTGGAAATCAGCACCATTCCGGTTTCGTTCATCGAAAAAATGATTGAAGCCAAGTTAATGGAATTCGGGCTGACAAAACCATCGCCGATTCGACTGGACAAATCGATTTTTATAAAAAACCGTCTGAACATCTCTGACAACGCCAAGCGAGTGTTAAAAAGGCGTTATTTGAAAAAGAACCGCAAAGGCAAAGTGATCGAAACCCCTGAGCAAATGTTTCGGCGGGTTGCCAGACACATTGCCAAAGCTGAAAAAAAATATGGCACGCCCTCTGCCGAGCAGGTCGAAAAGTGGGAGGAAATCTTTTACACCATGATGACCGATGGTCAGTTTCTACCCAATTCACCAACGCTGATGAATGCCGGACGCCGGTTGGGACAGCTGGCAGCCTGCTTTGTCCTGCCGGTGGAAGACAGCATGGAGGGCATTTTTGGGGCCTTGCATCATGCAGCCCTGATTCATAAATCCGGCGGTGGTACCGGGTTTGCATTTTCAAGGTTGCGCCCTAAAAACAGCACGGTTGGCACCACCGGCGGTGTGGCCTCGGGTCCAGTGTCATTTATGAAGATTTTTAACACCGCCACCGAGCAGGTCAAACAGGGCGGCACACGCCGCGGAGCCAACATGGCTATTTTACGGGTCGACCACCCGGATATTATGGAATTTATTTTCAGCAAAGAAGACAACAGCGAGCTCAATAATTTTAACATCTCCGTGGGGGTCTCTGATGATTTTATGGAAGCCATCGATAAACAGGAAGACTATGATCTGATCGATCCCCGCGATCAAAAAGCCGTCAATCGCTTAAATGCTGCTGAAGTCTATCAAACGCTGATAAAGCAGGCCTGGAAAAACGGCGATCCGGGTATCATATTTTTGGACCGCATCAACCGCGACAATCCCACACCGCAACTGGGTGATATCGAAAGCACCAACCCCTGTGGTGAGCAGCCATTGCTGCCCATGGAGGCCTGTAATCTGGGATCGATCAACCTGGCCAAATTTGTGCTCGAAAATGGTGATGGGCCGAAGATCGATTTCGAGGGTCTAAAGAAAGTTATCGGCTGGAGCGTCCGTTTTTTAGACAACACCATCGACAAATCCAAATATCCGCTGCCGGAAATCAATGAGATGGTTCACGGAAATCGCAAAATCGGCCTGGGGGTGATGGGGTTTGCCGATATGCTGTATCAGCTCAAAATTCCCTATAACTCTGAAGAAGCTTTGGAAACTGCCGAATCGGTCATGCGATTCATCCAGGAAAATGCCCACGAAGCTTCCCAGCATCTGGCCGAAGAGCGCGGCGCATTTCCCAATTGGGAAGGCAGCATCTACAAGGACCAGGGCATCAAACTGCGCAACGCCACCACAACCACCATTGCGCCCACAGGCACACTGAGCATTATCGCCGGCTGCTCAAGCGGCATTGAGCCCCTGTTTGCGCTAAGCTTCGTGCGCAACGTCATGGACAATGATAAACTGCTCGAAGTCAATCCGTATTTTGAAGAAGTGGCCAATGAGCAGCGCTTTTACAGCCGCGAATTAATGGATGAAATTGCCAAAAGAGGCAGTATCAGAAAAATTAAACAAATACCCAAAGAGGTCCGAAAGGTCTTTGTCACGGCCCATGATATTTCACCGGAATGGCATATTCGGATGCAAGCAGCATTTCAAAAATATACCGATAATGCCGTTTCCAAAACCGTCAACCTACCTCATGATGCCACCGAAGACGACGTTATGAAGGTCTACAACCTGGCCTATGAGCTGGGCTGTAAGGGGGTCACCATCTATCGGGACGGCAGCAAAGAAAACCAGGTGCTGTCCTTTTCTCGCAACGAAAAGCTGAACAGCAAATTCCTGACCGCCGTCAAAGAACGACCTGATACGCTTGAAGGCTTTACGACCAAAATGAAAACCGGATACGGCCATCTTTATGTAACTGTTACTGAATATGACAGCCAGCCTTTTGAAGTGTTTGCCACCATCGGTAAATCCGGTCGCTCGACCACCGCTAAAACAGAGGCCATTGGGCGTCTGGCATCTTTGGCGCTTAGATCAGGTGTTAAAGTCAATGACATCGTGGACCAGTTAAAAGGAATCGGGGGGGAACATCCGATTTTCCAGAACGGTGGTTTGGTGCTGTCCATACCCGATGCCATCGCCCGGGTGCTGGAAAACAGATATATGTCCGGCAATGCCGTTAGAAGTCGCAAAACCGAGCACAGCCTTTTGGGTGAAAAATGCCCTGAATGCGGCCAGACCGTCAGCTTTGAGGAAGGATGTATACTTTGCCACTTCTGTGGGTTCAATAAATGCGGCTAAAATGGGTATTAGAGGCTTCATCTTTTGCCCGCTGACTGCGTTATATTCCAGTTTAAAATACTCGCGTACTCCGTGTACGCTCCGTTATTAAACTGAAATACGCCTTGTCATCGAACAAAATCTAAAACCTCTAATACCCATTTTACTTTAACTTTTCTTCAGAAAATTTCACGCCGTTTGAACACCTTAATACATGAAATCAAGATGTAAAATCCCGCAGCATGCGGGAGCCCTCAAACAATATCTAAATCTTTAAGGCCATTTCTACTTTTTTCCTCCAAAATCTAAAGCCCCTGATACCCGTTTTACTTTTATAATTCATGATGGGATACATAGTTCAAGATACAGAATTAGGCACCTTAAATTAAAAGGTAGATATAGCTAAAGCTTTAAAACCATTTCAACCCTATTAAAAAGGCAGCGCCATTAAGAGGCGCTGCCGTTTGGTTATGAGGGCAAAGAGGGATTATTTTTTGACAACGTTCATACCGTCTGGGGTGTCCTGGACCTGATAGCCCAGGGCTTCGATCTCGGCGCGCAGCTGATCGGAAGTTGCAAAATCCTTTTCTTGCCGGGCCTGCTGGCGGGCAGCAACCAGTTTTTCAACTGCCTCGGGTAGGGCTTCGGCTTGATCAAGTTGATCCAAGCCCAATCCCATCACCCGATCAAAATCCATTATCGTGCGGTACTTTTGAGCATCACTGATTTTGCTTTTTAGCATTTCCTGGATCACGGCCATCGCCCGGGGCATATTCAAATCATCATTGATGATTTCAGTAAATTTATTTTTAAATTCAGTGTTAATACCAGTTTCAGAGTCGATGCCGGCAGCGGCTATTTGGCGCACCTGATTTTGGACATGCAGCAGGCCATTACGGGCGGCTTCGATGCCCTCATCGCTGTATTCCATGGGTTTGCGGTAATGGGTTAAAAATGATGCAAAGCGATAAACCAACGGATTGATATCCTTTTTCAGAAACGCATTTTCAAGTGTCAGAAAATTTCCCTCGCTTTTGGCCATTTTTTTCCCACCCTGAATGATCAGAAAAGCGCCGTGCATCCAGAAATTGAAAAAAGGTTTGCCCGTGGCCGCTTCAGATTGAGCAATTTCATTGGTGTGGTGAACATCAATATGATCGGTGCCGCCGCAGTGAATGTCCAACTGCTCACCTAAAAATTTCATGCTCATGGCTGAGCATTCCAGATGCCAGCCGGGAAAGCCCACGCCCCATGGGGAGTCCCATTCCATCTGCCGTTTTGAACCCTGCGGGGAAAATTTCCAGAGGGCAAAATCCGTGGGATTGCGTTTTTCCGGGTTGCGTTCGACCCGAGCGCCTTCCTTAAGGGCCTCAAGATCCTGATGGGACAGTTTGGTGTAATCCTTAAATTTGGATGTATCAAAATATAGGCCGTCAGCGGTTTGGTAGGTGTAGCCCTTTTCTTCCAGAGTCTTAATGAGGGCAATCTGCTCGGGTATGGTATCGGTGGCTTTTACCCAGATGTCCGGCGCCAAAATATTGAGGTGTTCAATGTCCTTTTTAAATGACTGGGTGTAATATTCGGCAATATCCCAGGCGCTCTTGCCTTCGCGGGCAGCGCCCGCTTCCATTTTGTCTTCACCCATATCGCGATCACCGGTTAAGTGGCCTACATCGGTGATATTCATGACATGCTTGACCGCATACCCATTGTAGAGCAGCACCCGCTTTAAAATGTCTTCAAAAATATAGGTCCGCAAGTTACCGATATGGGCGTAATTATACACTGTCGGGCCGCAGGTATACAACCCAACGGCACCGGTATCAATTGGTTCAAAAAGCTGTTTTTTACGCGTCAGTGAATTGTATAGATATACATGCATGGCATTTGAACTGAAATGAGTAAAAAGTAGTTGTTCGCATGTTTGAGAAAGCTACTTAGCAAAAAACACGATTCGGATTCAATAAAATTCATCGTTTCAATGAGAAAATCTTGGTTGAATCAAACTAAAATGTTGATTGATTATTAACATAATACATCTATTCAACGATGGAACCAGAAAGGCACAAAAGGAAAATTAAAATCTCAGGACACAATTTACAAAGACAACGGAGTATGCTAAACATCATTTTTTGTGTTTTTGCGTGCAGACCTTTAGCGTCTATAAATAGCATAAATAAACCATTTAGCACACATAGGAGTATCAAACATGACCGTAGAACGTGAAAGTATCGATTTTGATGTCCTGTTTGTCGGCGGCGGGCCGGCCAGTCTAGCAGGTGCCATTAAACTGATGCAATTGGCCAAAGAGAAAAATCTGGAGCTGGAAGTGGCCCTGATCGAAAAAGGTGCCGAAATTGGCTCGCATGCCCTAAGCGGTGCTGTCATGGATCCAATTGCGCTCAATGAGCTCATGCCGGATTACGCGGACAAGGGGTGCCCCGTTGAAACCACAGTTCGGGGAGATGAATTTTATTATTTAACCGAAACCTCAGCCATCCCGGTGCCGTTTGTACCCAAACCTATGCACAACACGGGAAGTCTGATCATCAGTCTCTCCCGTTTCACCCGCTGGCTGGGGCAGGTGGCCGAAGAGATGGGGGTTAACATTTTTCCCGGGTTTGCCGGCAAAGAAGTCCTTTACGCTGAAGACGGAAAAACCATTGTCGGCGTTCGTACTGGTGACCAGGGCATTGGACCCGACGGGGAACCCAAATCAAATTTTGAGCCTGGCATCGATTTAAAAGCCAAAGTTACCGTATTCGGGGAAGGCGCCCGCGGCAGCCTCTTCAAGGAAATCGATAAGAAGCTAAACCTGATGAAAGGCAAGATGCCCCAGGTTTTTGAGACCGGCATCGAAGAGGTCATTGAGCTGCCTGAGGAATCCAATTATTTTAAAACCAGTAAAGGTAACGATATTCACCTGATGGGCTATCCCATCGGGCTGTATATTCCCGGTGGCGCGTTTATCTACGAGATGGCCGACAACCGTCTAACCTTGGGATTTCTGACAGGACTTTGCTATGAAGATCCCCTGCTGGATTTGTATGATACCTTTATCAAATTCAAAAGCCACCCGTTTGTCGCCAATATCATCAAGGGCGGCAAGGTTGTTGAAGCTGGTGCCAGAGCAGTGGCCACCGGCGGATACTATACATTGCCCAAACTGGCAGTTGACGGGGGTCTATTTGTCGGCGCCAGCGCTGGTATTCAGTATATGCCGGGATTAAAAGGCATCCATATTTCCATGAAATCCGGCATGCTGGCGGCGGAGGCCATCATCTCAGCGGTGGAGAAACAAAACTTTGACGAGCAAACTTTGCAAACCTATGGCGACTTGTTTGAAAACAGCTATATTAAAAAACAGCTGTACGAGGGCCGCAATTTTTACCAGGCCCTTTCAAAAACCAACCCGATGAAGTTTATTCACCTGGGCGCTCAATACGTTACCGGCGGGCGCGGTTTTGTGGATAAAATGCCGCTGGAGGAAGATTATACGACGCTCAAACCGCTCAATGGCGAGCAGGCGGACATTACGACCGTGGATCCCAAAATCTATGACGGCGAGCTGTTCGTGGACAAGCTTACCAGTGTTTATCTGTCCAAGACCAAACACCGCGAAGACCAGCCGTCGCATATCATCGTGCACGACACTGATCTTTGTATTAACACCTGTTATCCCAAGTATCGCAGCCCCTGCACCCGATTTTGCCCGGGAGAAGTCTATGAAATTGAAACCGATGATAAAACCGGCGATAAACGCTTGAAATTGAATCCCTCCAACTGTTTGCACTGCAAAACCTGTGATATTAAGGATCCCTTTGAAAATATCACCTGGACGTGCCCGGAGGGCGGGGAAGGACCGGGATACACGCTATTATAGATTATTACAGAAGTCAGAAGACAGATAGAAATGCATTTTACGCATCCGCGCTTGCCAGGGCTGTAACCGCGGATGTTTTGTTGAGGGAAAGCAGAAAGGTGCTGTAAAAATGAAAAATTTTTTTATTAATTTTGCCATCTTATTCTTTGTCGCTTTTTTGCTGGCATTACCAGAAATCGTTTCAGCCGGTGATAAATACCAACAGATGATCAATTGCGATTTACATGCCGGGCCATGCACGCAGTCGCTTTCAGAAAATTCGGTGACTCTTGAGGTAGCCCCTAGGCCTGTAAAAGCGCTACAGGACCTGTCGTTTAAGCTTACCCTAACGGGAAAACCATCTCAATCGACTGAGGCGCCCTATATTGATCTGGGTATGCCGGGTATGAATATGGGCCCCAATCGCGTGCAGCTTAAACCCGCCGGCAACAATACCTATACGGGCGATGGTGTTATCGTCAAATGCCCCAGCGGCCGCCGAACCTGGCAGGCAACAATCACCATCCCCGGTACGGGCCAAACCCAATTTATCTTCGATGTCATCTACTGATACCCTATTGCTGCTGTATCTTTCCTCCGGTTTTACCATCGGTTTTGGCCATTGCATTGGCATGTGCGGACCGATTGTGGTCAGCTTTAGTCTCAACCTCAAAGAAAAAAGTATCTTCATCCCCCAGCTGCTGTATCACCTCGGCAGAATTTGTACCTACGCCATCTTGGGAGGGGTGGTGGCCGCTGCCGGATCCCTAACCATGGTAACGGCTCACATCGACACAATTCAAAAAAGCGTGATGATCCTCACGGGCGTCTTGATTATGATGATGGGGCTGGCCATGGCCGGCTGGATTCCACTTGGCAGGGTCTTCGGGGATCATTCCAGTCCAGGGGGGATTATACTCAAGGGATTTGGAAGCTTGCTAAAGGCAAAATCCACCCTGGTCTATCTGCCGCTGGGGTTGCTGCTAGGGTTGCTGCCTTGCGGCCCGGTATATACGGCGCTGCTGGGCGCCACCCGCGCCGGTATGGATGCTAGCTCCACACAGCAGAGTATTTTGACCGGTATGGGGTTGATGACCGCTTTTGGGCTCGGGACCGTTCCGGCGCTGTTTCTGGTGGCCAAACTGGCCGATATGGGTTGGCTTAAATCAAGAGCCCTAATTTACAAAGTGGGTGCGGTTTTGATGATCATCGTCGGTCTTGTATTTGTCATTAAAGCCATTCACTTTTAGAAGTGGCTGCAAAACCCCATCTAAGGCCCAATGGCGATGTATTCCCTCGCATTGAAATGCTCACGTACTCCGTGTACGCTCCACTTCCAATGCGCGGGAAGCCTTGCCCTTGAACCTAATCTGGGCTTTTGCAGCCACTTCTTGTTTTCACAGGATACGGTCAAATTTACACTTTGATAGACCGTAAAACTATTATTGCCTTGATTTCAAAAATGAGTATACTTAGAAAACACAGTTAGAGAAATGAAGTAAAACCAGTTCTGATCGGCATCTTTGTATCATCGTAAAACTGGAGCCTTGCTATGTTTGAAGAAGATGTATTAATTGCTTTTGGTCTCACCTTGTTCGCCGGGCTGGCCACCGGTATCGGCAGCGCTTTAGCGTTTTTTGCCAAACGCACCAATACAAAATTTCTTTCATTGGCCTTGGGTTTTTCTGCCGGCGTAATGATATATGTCTCCTTTGTCGAAATCTTCGCCAAGGCCAGGGATGCACTCGCTGAAGAGTTCGACCCTGCCAAGGCTACCTGGATAACGGTGGCCGCCTTTTTCGGCGGAATTTTTTTAATCGCTATCATCGATAAGCTGGTACCGTCTTTTGAAAATCCCCATGAAATCCGCGGTATCGAAGAAATGGGTTCGGAACAGGTCCATGACAAAAACCGCAAGCTTTTACGAATGGGGATGTTCACCGCCTTGGCCATTGCCATTCATAACTTTCCTGAAGGCCTGGCAACATTTGCAGCCGCCCTGTCTGATCCGGCCCTGGGTTTGTCCATCGCGGTGGCCATCGCCATTCACAACATCCCGGAGGGTATTTCGGTATCGGTCCCAATTTATTATGCTACCGGTAGCAAAAAGAAGGCCTTTTTCTATTCCTTTCTTTCCGGAGTGGCCGAGCCCGTCGGTGCCCTCATCGGATATTTTATTCTGCTAAATTTCTTTAGCGATTTTATTTTCGGCGTCCTGTTTGCAGGGGTTGCCGGTATCATGGTATTTATTTCGCTGGACGAATTGCTGCCGGCCGCCCAAAAATACGGCGAACATCATCTTTCTATTTACGGCCTCATCCTGGGGATGGCTGTCATGGCTTTAAGCCTGCTGCTTTTTATGTAATACCTTCTTTTTATTAAATAATTATTGTTGAGGGCAATATCATAAATCGAAAGATATATTTGATTAGTTTAACATTTATGATGATGATGTTGAGCAATCCCACGTGTATTTTTGCGGCTGAAGAAACGCCGACGATGATGTGCGATGAAGGTGTGGTGCGAATCGGGGATTCAACTGTTGATGTAAGAGATGATTGCGGTGAACCCAACACTCAGACACCAGACCAATGGGTGTACGATTTTGGTCCTTCCCAATCCTTCACCGTTATATTCAAAGATGGAAAGGTCGTGCGTATCTTGGAAAGCCATTGATGGGGGTTGATTTCGGGCGCTCCCTATTTTAGAGGTGGCGTCTAACACCTGCTTATCAGCAACCGGTTGATAGGTAGGCCAGCAGCAGTCTTAGAGCAAAAGATCTCGTGTGCGGATAGCTGTGGGCGGTTTGTTTTTAAGAATTTGTCTTTGACACCGGTTCGAACTGTCTTAGATTATTTCATTAAAAAAGCGAAGATAAGCAGGGTGACGAATGGCTGACCGTACTATCCAAAATAGACACAAGCGAATCAAATATAAGGCATCCATTACGCTTGAAGACAAGCGTACAGGGTATCACTATCCTGGCACCCTGCAAAATTATAGTAAAAGCGGCCTGTATTTCGAATCTGCCTATGCCCAGCAACCGGGTCGCAAAATCCGCATCACATCTGACAACCTGCCTTTTAGCAGCAGTAACAATGGACATTTTGCTAAAGTCGTATGGCGAAAATTATTGACCCATAAACAGTCGACCCATTTGTTTGGTGTTGGGGCCAAATTCTGTTAGGCCGAAGATGTTCACAGCCTTCCTTTTCTAACGATCGCCACCAGCAGCCAGATTCCCATGATGGCAGCGACCAGATATCCAATAATACCGATCAATGAGATACCGTAAACAAGCGGGGGAATTTCGGATATAACAATCAACGCCGACCCGATCACAAGAGCGGCAATGATGATCGCAAAAGATATACGGTTGCTGGTTTGATCCTGGGTGGCCAGCAAGGTTTCAAGCCCTTTGTGCTCCAGTTGAAGACTCAGTCTTTGCTGTCGGATCATGCCGGTCAGATCCATCAAATCTTTGGGAAACTGCTGTAGAAATTGAACCAGCCGCGACAGCATCTCGTATACGTCAGTGGACATCCGTTTGGGGCTGAAACGTTCAAGCTTTATTTGCTGGATGAAGGGCCTGGCATGCGCAATTAGGTCAAATTCCGGATTCAGCGCCCGGCCCACTCCTTCAATCGAACTCAACGCTTTGATCATCAGGAAAATATCGGGCGGCAGCCGCAGGCGAAAGCGCATTGTTAAGTGCAGCAAATCCTGCAGCAGCTTTCCGATTTCCATATGCTTTAGAGGCTTGTAGAAATGACGCCCCATAAAATCAGCGATTTCCCTTTCAAGTGAGCGAATATCCGGCTCTTCGTCCCAATCGGTCAAATTTAACAGCGCCTGGGCGGTTCTGACCTCCTGCTGATGCACCACACTGTCTATCAAATCGACAAATGTTTCACGTGTGGCGCGATCTACAAGCCCCATCATGCCGTAGTCTACCAGGCAGATAACATTGTCTGCCAGGACAAAAATATTGCCAGGATGAGGGTCGGCATGAAAAAAGCCATGATCGAAGGCTTGTTTGAGCACCAATCCGACAATCCGGTCCGCAATGATTTTGTGATCGAGTCCAGATTCTGCGATTCCAGCAATATTGGATACCTTAATGCCCTCGATCAATTCGGTCGTCAGGACACGTGATGTAGAGAGCTCTCTGAAAACTGCCGGGATGTAGATATGGGATTGGTCCAGAAATCGGCGGGCAATGCGCTCCATGTTGGTGGCTTCGATGCGATAATCGATTTCCTTTTCTAAGGTACGCGCAAATTCATCGACTATTTTAACCGGCCGATGGATTTCAAACTCTTTGATGTGGCGCTCGGCAAGAGTAGCCAAATGTAGCATAATTTCAAGATCGACCTCGATGACCTTCTGGATGCCGGGTCGCTGAAATTTGACGGCAACGGACTCTCCATCTTTAGTTACAGCTTTGTGCACCTGACCGATGGAAGCGGATGCCAGCGGCTGATCATCGAGCTGATTGAACAATTCTTCAGCGGATGCACCAAATTCTGATTCAATAACCGTTTTGACATCTTCAAAATCAAATGGCGGGACTTCATCCTGAAGCCGGGTAAGTTCAGTGAGGTAATCTGCCGGCACCAGATCCGGGCGTGTTGAAAGGATCTGGCCGAGTTTGATATAGGTCGGCCCCAGCTCTTCGAATGCCATTCTCAGCCGCTGGGGCCGTGATAGTTTTTCAACCCGGTCAGATCGTTTTCTTGAAATGGCCGACAGCCCGGCGCTAATGTATTGGTCAATACTTAGCCGGTCCAGCAGATCCCCGAACCCATACTTGAACAGAATTGCTAGAATCTGCCGATAGCGATTCAAATGTCGATACGTCCGTCCGATGACGCCTATTTTTCGAATACTTAGCATCTGAATCCTTCGGGACGCACGTCTTTGCGCTTCTTGGCCATCTTGGCGTTGCTGCCGGCAGTTTACTTCTTGGCCCTGGTGGTGCGAGCGCGAGTTTTGGTTTTTGCACGACTGGTGGTTTTTCTGGCTGTCGTCTTGGCCCGCTTTTTGGTCGCGGTGGTCTTACGTTTTTTAGCGGCAGGCGCCTTGCGTTTTTTGGCGGCCTTTTTGGTAGCACGTTTTTTAGGTTTCGCCGTTCCGGTTGCTTTCTTGAGCTGTCGGATGTCCCTTTTCAAAGCCTTTATGTCGGCAGCGGTGGCGATATCCATCTTTTTTAAGATATCTTTAACCACTTTTTCTATGTAACTGCCCGTCTTTTTCTGGGTGTCATCATAGCGTTTTTTCATATCCTTCAAAAATTTAGACCCCTCTTTATCAGACATCTTTGCCTTTTTGACGAGTTCCTTGGAAAGCACTTCTACTTCATCCCAGGTTTTGTGCGCCAGGTCTGCTCCAGCCAAATACGTCTTCTTTAACATTTCAAACATTCTGAACTCCCTTCTTCTCCTGTAGAATCCGATTTAAGAATTTATAGAATTCATAACCGAAAAGATCTTTTGCAAATAATACCCAATTATATAACAGGATTGCTAAAAAACAACTCTCAAAAACGGTTGCACCCGTTTCCCGCTTGTCAGCCTTTGGCAGGTTATCCCGTTTGCCGGCTAAATAACATCAAACACTTTTTTTGTTAAACAGAACCCGTCTGTTTTCCTTGCTACTGGCAAACCTGATTAAATGACTTAGTTAGCAAACGCGCTTATTGTAGTAATCGATGTAATGATCGGTAGATGTGTTTTAAAAGGAATGATTATAAAGTAAATTTCCTGTCTGGAGCCGGGATATTTTTTTCAAGGTCAAGGCTGACTCTAATTAGAGGCGGGATAAGTGCTTTGGCATATTTTACATGGGTCAGCGAGGGACTCAATATTTGATGGTAAAAATTGATTCGAGGATTTTAAAATTAAGTGAATTTCCGGCTATAATTGAGAGATTTTTTTGAATATAAAATCTGAACCTATTTCAAAAATAGTAGATTACATCAAAGGCATTTGGTGACCTACAAGAACAAGAGAGATATTGTAGGAAGTAAATTGATGTTTTTAAAATGCTACTCTGAGAAATGATAATTTGTAAATAGATTGTATTTCCAGTCTGGAATCGAGATATTTTTTTCAAGGTCAAGGCAGACTCAAATTTTGACCACAGACATACACATAGTATATCGCGGATCAAAATTTGAGTCTAACGCAGAGATTGGAAAAAATAGCCGTTTCCAGACTGGAAATGGGAATTATTTGATTTTGCCGAGGATGGCGCTGGCAATAGTATTCTTCTGGATCTCCTTAGTGCCTTCATAGATTTCACAGATTTTAGCATCGCGGTAAAAACGTTCAACTTCGTACTCCGTCATATAACCGTACCCGCCTAACAATTGAATGGCCTCATCTGCGACTTCAACTGCCGTTCGGGCAGCATACATTTTGGCCATCGAGGTCAGTTTGGGATCAATGCGACCCTTATCAAAGTTCCAAGCGGCCTTGTACGTGATCAGCCGGGCAAGGTCTATTTTGGTGATCATGTCGGCCAGTTTGTGTTGGGTGACCTGAAACTGGGCAATTTTTCGGCCAAACTGCTCGCGCTCTTTCACATAGGCCAGAGCGCGATCATAAGCGCCCTGGGCTGTGCCCAACGCCTGAGCCGCCACCAAAATGCGACTTTCGTCAAAAAATTCAAGCACCTGGTAAAACCCTTTACCCTCTTCACCGATGAGATTGTCAAGCGGCACGCGCACATCCTTGAAATTGACCTCGGCGGTGGTCATCATGTGGATGCCCATCTTATCGCCAACATCGGCGGCTGTAATACCTTCACGCTCGGCTTCCACCAAGATCAGGCTGATGCCTCTATAGGAGGGCTGACACTCCGAATCCGTCTGGCACATCACAGAATAAAACCCTGCCATTCCCCCGTTGGTAATAAAGGTTTTAGTGCCGTTGATGACCCATTCATCTCCTTCACGCACTGCGGTGGTGTCCAGGGAAGTTATGTCTGATCCGTGGCCCGGCTCGGTAAAGGCACCGCTGGATAGCATCTGACCTTCGGCAACCGGAGGTAAAAATTTCTGCTTTAATGCTTCACTGCCGAAACGCAGCACGCATTCCGATGCAAAGCTGGATAGAATGATCGCAGCGCCGATGGATGAATCTCGAGCACAAAATTCATCGGCAATGATTATATTTTCAAGAACGCCGAGATCCTGCCCGGAATAGGCTTCAGGAAAATGGACCCCCACAAATCCTAAATCACATGCTTTTTTCCAGATTTTAGTGGGAAATTCATGTTTGCGGGACAACTCCAGGGCCAGATCTTTATCGAATTCGCCTTTTGCGAATTCCCGTGCTGCTTTTTGAATCTCTTTTTGAGACTTGGTTAGTTCAAAGTCCATATATATCCTCCGCATACAGATTGTTATGTTAGAATAACGAGAATTGGGATTATCATATCAACGGCTGATTTTCAAGCTGTTTGGAAGCTACCTCAAAAATGCATCTAACGCCCAAGAGCTGTGTTAAAACCCGATTCAAAATGCTCGAATACTGTGGTGTATGCTCCACTTTTGAATCGGTTTTCGCCTTGCCCTTGGACGTAATCTACTATTTTTGAGATAGCTTCAAATACACCCTTGACTGGAGCCATAAACTAACTTAACCTACTTTTTAAAGCTCTAATTCTTTTGAAAGGAAGTTGACAACAATGGCTTATTCAGTCGCACTTGCCGGCAAAGGTGGCACCGGTAAAACCACCATGGCCGGTATGCTCATAAAATTTTTATTGAAAAAAAACAAAACGCCGATTCTGGCAGTGGATGCCGATTGCAATGCCAACCTTAATGAAGTTTTGGGACTCAAACTAGGCAACACTTTGGGAAACGCCCGCGAGGACATGAAAAAAGGGGATGTCCCCAGCGGTATGACCAAAGACATCTTCATGGAAATGAAGCTTGAAGAAGCCGTGGTCGAAGCCGAGGGTTTTGATTTGGTTGTGATGGGCCAGCCGGAAGGTGCCGGCTGTTATTGCGCGGCTAACACCCTGCTCACCAATTACCTTGAACGTCTGTCCGGCAATTATCCTTACATCGTCATGGACAACGAGGCTGGCATGGAGCACATCAGCCGCCTAACGACCAAAGATGTGGATATTCTTTTAATTGTGTCGGATTCCTCCAGACGCGGACTTCAGGCAGCAGTGCGCATCGAAGAACTGGCCCGTTGCTTGAAAATCGGTGTTGGCAAAAGTTATGTGGTGATCAACCAGGCACGAGAGGCACCGCCTGAACCGGTCATGGACAAACTTAAAGAGGCCAATATTGAGCTTATCGGAACCGTTCCGTCAGATGACCTGGTCTATGACTTTGATTTCCAGGGACGCCCGACCATTGAAATGCCCGAAGACAGCAAATCGGTTAGGGCTGCATTTGAAATTTTTGACAAAATCGTTGCCTGACGACCGCATCGGGCAGAGCGCATAGCGAATCTGTCGTCAAGGAAAAAGGATTATATTAGAACAAAAATGGCTTTGCGCATTCCATAATCGACACAGCATTACTTCACAGTGGCCTTGATTAAGAAAGGGCGACACAGAGACCAAAATCGATGAGCAATAAAACCGGCTTTTTATACGATGAAAGATACCAGCAGCACCAGACCGGAAACTATCATCCGGAAATTCCGGATCGGCTTCCAGCCGTATATAGCGGCATTAAAGATGCAGGTCTGCTTGAGCAGTTGACATTGATTAAGGCCGTGTCGGCGGATTTAAAATGGGTTGAAACCGTGCACGACCCCAATTACATCAAGCGACTTGAGAAAGCATGCAGCAGCGGCCATAATATTTTTGACAGCCCCGACAATCAAATGTGCTCGGCAACTTACGAAGTCTCTTTATTGGCGGTCGGCGGTGTCCTGGAGGCGGTCCGATTGGTAATGGAGGGCGAGCTGGATAATGCCTTTTGTGCTGTGCGGCCACCCGGTCACCATGCGGAAATCGACAAGGCCATGGGGTTTTGCTATTTTAACAACATTGCGATTGCCGCCCGCTATATCCAAAAACAATGGGAAATCGAGCGGGTTGGTATTGTCGATTTTGACGTTCATCATGGAAATGGAACCCAGCACATTTTTGAACGCGATCCGACGGTATTTTACTATTCCATCCATCAACATCCAACTTTCGCCTATCCGGGTACCGGTCGTGAATTCGAACTGGGCAAAGATGCCGGTCATGGATTTACCAAAAATTCACCGATGCTGCCCGGACAGGGTGATACCGAATACCAGCAGATATTGCAAAGGGATTTGGTACCGGTCTTTGCTGATTTCAAACCACAGGTGATTCTGGTTTCAGCTGGATTCGATGCCCACATTGAAGACAATATGTCGGATATAAAGCTGACCACAGACGGTTTCACCTGGGTTATCGAAAAGCTGGTTGAAATGGCTGCCGAGTATGCTCAGGGCCGCCTGATATCGGTACTTGAAGGTGGCTATTCAATCCGGCGCCTGCCGGAATTGGCCCGCAATCATGTAAAGGTTTTGTTAAATGCTCAATGATTAACTGAGCAGAAATTAAAGGCTTTGTAAGGAGAAATGATTATGTTCGTCAGCAACTCCATGACCCGTAAAGTGATATTCGTTACACCTGACGATGGTATTTTTAAAGCCCAGGAATTGATGGCTAAAAATAAGATACGCCATCTGCCGGTTACCGAAGCCGACAACCGTCTCATAGGTGTTGTAACAGATCGGGATATCAGAAGTGCACTGCCCTATAAATTTTTCAAGACCGTTCCCAGCGAGGAAGAAAAGAAGAATTTCGCAGAATTGAAAATAAAAGACATTATGACCAAAGATCCGATCACCATTTCTCCGGCCTACACCATTCAAGATGCGCTGTTAATGATACAGGATGCCCGCGTCGGTGCCCTGCCGGTTGTTGATGAACAGGGTAAACTTGCCGGTATTATCTCTGTTAGGGACCTGTTGCGGGCCTTTATCAATGTGCTGGGAATTGGAGAGCCGGGCACTTTGCTGTGTATCCTGGTAGAGGAAAAAGTCGGCCAGTTGAAGAAAATCGTCGATGCCATCACCGAGGAAAACATCTCTTTTGGCAGCGTTCTGGTGGCCCGGTACTGGGAAAAAAATAAGCGCGCCGTATTTCCTTATCTGCTGACCCAAAATGTAGCGCTTATAAAAGAAAAATTAAAAAACCTCGGTTTTACTCTGCTGGACCCAATGGAATGGTATCTAGACCAGTTGCCTAAAAATGACTAGTGCCCAATACCCGCACTCTCATCGAGATAAATCCATGTCGTGCCCATATGATGATCTGTATATTTACCACCTGAACGGCCGCTTAACCTCACAGAGAAAAATCCCACAGCGACATTTTATCGGCAACTGGGAAGAAGATAATTTTTCATTTCTCTTCTTTTCTCAGCCCGCATTTGAAGATATCCAGGATCTTCTGCGTACCCAGCCACAGTTGTCCTATATTGACAGTTATCACATGCCCTATGCGCAGTGGCAAGGATCGGTATTTAGCTCTTTTGATCACGGCCCTTTTCAGATTATGGCACCGTGGGAAAACCAAAATCCGAAACAGTCGGATAAATTATCGCTCATCTTAGATCCCGGGCTGGTCTTTGGCACCGGTACCCACCCCACTACCAGGGATTGCCTGGATGCGCTCCAGTTGGCCTGCCGAAGGCATTCACCTACGCACGCCATGGATTTAGGCACCGGCACCGGCATTTTGGCCTTGGCTGCCGCACGACTGGGCTGCAAACTCATTTTGGCAGTTGACCTGAATTTGCTGGCAGCCACAACCGCAGCAAAAAACGTCCGCTTAAATCACCTTGAACAGCAGGTACTGGTTACGCAAGGGTATGCCGAAGACTTCATTGACTATCCGGCGGAACTTGTAGTGGCCAATGTCCATTATGCGGTCATGCAAAAGCTAATTCAATCGAAGGCGTTTAGGACCAAAAAGTGTTTTATACTTTCCGGTCTTATGCGCAGTGAAGCCAAGCAGGTAAAAATGGACTTAGAACGCTTGCCGGCCAAAATATTAAAAAGCTGGACTCATAAAGGAATCTGGCATACATTTTATGGTGAATTTGACAATTAAGGAACAATGAGCGGGAGCAAGAATGAATTTATCGTTTTGCGTTCCTCAGGGTTGTGAATAGAATGTTTTAAAACCACAAGGTCACAAAGGACACAAAGAGTAATATTTGTGGATTAACCTCAAAAATTTTGTGATCTTTGCGTCTTTGTGGCGCAAAATGCTTTAGTAAAATGAGTCATATATCATTATTAAGGAAACTGCGTTTTTCCTGAAAGGTTCAAGATGCAGATCACATGCTGGGGATCGAGGGGCTCCATTCCGGTTTCAGGCAAATCGTATCTGAAATACGGCGGTGATACGACCAGTTTGGAGATTCGAACCAAAAGTGGTGATATTATTGCGCTTGATGCCGGCACCGGTATTCGCAGATTTGGGAACAAACTGGTTGAAGAAGGTGCGCTCAATATCAATTTTCTATTCACCCACGCCCATTGGGACCATCTGATGGGTTTTCCTTTCTTCAAGCCGCTGTATTCTAAAAATGCAAAACTTCTGATGCACGGCTGCCCATTCCACAGTCAGTTTGTCGAAGCCATTTTATCAACTGTCATGGCACCCCCTAATTTTCCGGTCAAATATGCCGACATCAAGGCCCAGATAACCTATGAAAAAGCCTGCCCCCAGGAATTTAAAATAGGATCACTATCTGTCACGCCCATACCCATCAGTCACCCCAATGGCGGTAGCGGTTATAAATTCGTCGAAGACGGTAAAACCTTTGTCTTTCTGACCGACAACGAGCTCGGGTATCGACATGCCGGTGGCCGGCAGTTTAAAGATTATGTCGAATTTAGCAGCGGAGCTGACCTTCTGATTCATGACAGTGAATATACCCCTGAAGAGTACCAGACGTTTATTGAATGGGGGCATTCGGTTTACACCGATGTGCTCAAATTGGCCGAAGAGGCGGGGGTTAAAAAATTGGGGTTGTTCCATATCAACCAGGAGCGCACCGATGATCAGATGGATGAGATGGTCAATAGCTGCCGGCGTCATTTCGATGGCAGGGGCTTTAAAATCCAGTGCGTCGGCATAGCCACCGATATGACTTTCAATTTATAGTGGCTGGTTAATTGGTTAATTAGTAAAATCGTTACATCGTTTTTTCCTATTCAACGAATATTTTTATTTGACCATTTAACTAAAGCGAAGCGATATATGGATGATTTGATCAAAAAAGCGGCGGCCGATCTGGCTCAGGCCAGTATGGTAACTGCCTTAACCGGTGCGGGCGCTTCAATTGAAAGCAAGATTCCGCCTTTTCGGGGCAAGGGCGGGTTGTGGGAAAAAATGGACCCCATGGAAGTAGCTCATATTGATGCATTCGTGCAAGATCCGGCCAAAGTTTGGCAGCTTTTAATCAAAGATATGAAAGATGTCATCGATCAAGCGCGGCCCAATGAGTGTCATAAAGGACTCGCCAGGCTGGAAGAGTTGGGAAAACTGCAAACGGTCATCACCCAAAATATTGATGGGCTGCATCAAATGGCCGGCAACACGGACGTGATTGAATTTCATGGGACTTTTGCCTCACAACGGTGCATGGAATGCAATACGCACATTGAAACCCGCTATGTTGATGTTAGTAACATACCGCCTCACTGCGAATGCGGGGGCATTTTGCGCCCCAATGCCGTTTTTTTCGGTGAGATGATTCCACAGGAAGCGCTTTGGCGTTCCCGCCAGGTAGCAACTGACTGCGATGTCATGCTGGTCATCGGGACCTCGGCCATGGTGCAACCAGCCGCCCTTATGCCGGTAGTGGCTAAAGAGACCGGGGCAATCGTGATCGAAATTAATCCGGAAAAAACCCCATTAACCAGTGACATCAGCGACTATACTATCAAAGGACCTGCCGGTGATACCATGAACCAAATTGTGGCGGAATTGGAAAAATTTATTTAATTTTGGTTTTAGGTGTCAGTGTTCAGGTGTCAGGAAAGAAATAAAGGAGAATTGAAGATCTGGTTATCCCCTGACACCTGACACCCGAAACCTGAAACCTTTTATGGTTACACCCCTCAATACAATCCTGCCTAAAGGACAATCAAAGAAAAACATGAGTAAAAACGGCACTCCCTGGATTCAAACTGTTCAATTAGATGAACCGCGCCTTAAAGATAACACTGCCGATACCGAGCGACTTGTGCAAGCCTTAACACCCCGCCTCAACAGTCCCGACATTTGTATCGATCTGGATCTTTTAAAAACCGTACCGTCTATCTTGCGCCAAGCCCAATTTAACCTTCGTTGTGTTCTTTTTAAAGAGCAACACCACTGGGTATTGACCGATATACTAGATGCAAAGGATCCGCGGTTATGTGCTGGCTTAGCTGTTGACATGGGAACCACACGGGTGGTGTTGCGCCTTTTGGATCTGGCCACCGGCAAGTATCTGGCTGAATCTGTTTTTGATAATCCCCAGGAAAGCATCGGTCCGGATGTTTTGAGCCGGATTCATTTTTCTGAAAAAGAAGACGGGCTCAAACACTTAAATGACCTGATCATCAGTGGTTTGAACAGCCGTATAATGGATCTGTGCACCTCACAAAATCTGCAGCCGGAAAATATCTATGCTATGGCAGTTGCCGGCAACACCACCATGACCCACTTGTTGATGGGACTCGATCCCCGCTGGATTATCCGGGAGCCCTATATCCCGGTGGTCAACAAACCCGGCGTCATCAAAGCCGAGGAACTGGGCCTGCGGGTCAATCCCCGTGCGCGGCTGTTGATTTTTCCCAATATTGGAAGCTACTTCGGGGGAGATTTGATTGCCGGCGTTCTTTTTTCCAAAATTTACCAGAGCCAACAGACCTCTATCCTGGTAGATGTGGGCACCAATGCTGAAGTTGTGCTCGGAAACAAAAACTGGCTGATTGCCTGTGCGGGAGCGGCCGGACCGGCACTGGAAGGCGGTGTTACGCGTATGGGGACAACCGCCAGCCCGGGGGTCATCGATCAAATTGCGGTGGATCCCGACAGCCATACGTTTAAAATTCATACGATTGATGATTTGCCGCCCACCGGTATTTGCGGCTCGGGGGTCATCGACTTGGCCGCTCAGCTGTTTCTCAGTGGCATGATCGATGTGCGCGGCAAATTGCTGCCGGCTGTGTGCGGCACGGCAATAAAAAAAATAGACGGTCTGTCACATTTGGTGGTGGTGCCGGCGGAAGCCTCGGCTACCGGCGCTGACTTGACCATCAGCCAGGCTGATTTGGATAGTCTCATACGGTCTAAAGCGGCCATGTATACCATTTTAGAAACCATCACCGAGTCGGTTAACATGAAGCTTTTGGAACTGGAAAAATTTTATGTGGCCGGTACTTTTGGCTCGTTTATCAATCCTGAATCGGCCATCGCCATCGGAATGCTGCCGGACCTGCCGCGGGATCGGTACCAAACTTTGGGAAACAGCTCCTTGGGCGGCGCTACCCTGGCCCTCCAATCCGATGCTTATCATGACGAAATTTATCAGATCCGCGAGCGCATCACCTACCTGGAACTAAATGTCAATCAGGAATTTATGAACCGCTTCAGTGCCGCCAAATTTTTACCGCATACGAATCCGAGTCTCTTTCCCACCGTTAAGCATTCGCTTCCTCGATAAAGAATCCGCACAACTGCCCTCATTGCAATTGTCAACTAAGTAGACGCTTTATACCACAAAGTATCAATTTGATATACAGTTTAACGGGCCGAACCGCCTATCAAGAAGTTGCCGAAGCGGTCCCTATTAAACAAAAAAATTAATTAATATTAATATCTTATCGAAATTTCACCTCAGACGTATCACCATTTCACATCCGTGGCATCATATCTGCAAAACATTTGATCAATTAGAAAAATAACGGCAGCAAAAGACCATTTTTCAGAAAGGAGGGGCACATGAATCAACAGCAATTGAAAGGTTGTATGAAAAAGGCATCCACCCGCCAAGAATATATGGCAACCAAGGACCAGAATCAACCGGTCACCATGGGCAGCAGCGTTTTGGACGCGCTCTGTCAAAATGCGGTTGAAACCAAAGATTATGAATTCAGGGAAGCCTTACTCGACATTTTGAAAAATAATGCAGAAGAAGTCCACAAGCGCTTCATCGATTATGCCGTTCATTCGCCGGACCCCATCCAGCGCCGCTGGGCCCTGGTAAATCTGAGTTTAATGGAATGTGGAACCGCCAGAGAGGCTGTGTTAAGCGGATTGCGGGATCCCAACACTGAGGTCCGCATCGCAGCGGCCATGAATGCAGGGTTATATGATGATCGGGAGGTGCTGGCCGCCCTGGAGCACTTTTTTGCAACCAATCGCTTTGCGTGTGTGCGAAATTTTGCCCGTCTGATCGTCAGACAATTGCAGCAAAACAAACGCTCCAAAATGACGCTGGATGTGGCCTGCTTGCAGGATGTGCTGCACAGCCCGTCGGTGCCATCTGTATAATGTCATCCACTGAGCCCAAAAAACGTAAAATCTCATCGCCATAGCCCATTTCTAAAAGACAGGTACCAAGTTGGGCTTCTAATCTCAAAAAGTAATCCTCAAAATCCTCGTTCAAAACGAGGATTTTTTTTGCTATATCCAGAAAGCGCATTACCATTTTATATGTCAATTTCAAATCAAGAGGCCCTATGAAAAAACCCATCTACCTGGACTATAACGCCACCACCCCCCATGACCCGGAAGTCATTGAGGCCATGCTGCCGTTTTTCGAAGAAGAATTCGGCAATCCCTCCAGCTCGCACTACTACGGCAACAAGCCCAGACAGGCCGTTGCCAGGGCCCGTGAGCAGGTCGCCGCTCTGCTCAATTGTGAGCCGGAAGAAATCATATTTACCAGCGGGGGCACAGAGTCCAATAATTTTGCGATCATCGGCTGCGCTCAAGCACTGCGCCAAAAGGGCCAGCACATCATCACCTCCCAAATCGAGCACCCCGCTGTCATCGAAGTATGTCGTTTTTTGGAAATCGCCGGATTTGTGGTGACTTATCTACCGGTTGATGAATTCGGCCGAGTAAAACCAGCGGATGTGGAGGCGGCCATTCAAACGGAAACCATTTTGATATCCATCATGCACGCCAACAACGAGGTCGGCACTATCGAGCCCATTGAGTCTATCGCTGAGCTGGCGCGAAAACACGATATAGCGGTGCACACTGATGCGGCCCAATCGGTGGGCAAGATCCCGGTGGATGTCACCCGCCTGGGCGTCGACCTGCTGTCCATTGCCGGGCACAAGGTTTACGCCCCCAAAGGTGTCGGTGCCCTTTACATCCGCAAGGGACTGGTGCCCGCCAAATTAATGCATGGCGCCGGGCAGGAAAGAGCGGTGCGTCCCGGCACGGAAAACGTGCTGGAAATCGTCGGTCTGGGCATGGCCTGTGAAATTGCCGCGCGCGATCTGGAAAAAAACAGGGCCCACATGCAGGCTATGCGCGATCGGCTCTATGAGGGCCTCAAAAAAAACTGTGGCAAAGTGCGCGTGAACGGCCATCTGCAGCTGCGACTGCCCAACACCCTTAGCATTTCTTTCAAAGGGCATGAGGCCAACCGCATTTTGGACGCCATTGGAGATGAAGTGGCCGCTTCGGCAGGTGCCGCCTGTCATTCGGATATCGTGCAAGTTTCTGCGGTGCTCGAGGCGATGGACGTCCCACTGGAGTGGGCCAAGGGCACCTTACGCTTAACAACAGGGCGAAAAACCACCCCGACCGACATCGACTCGGCGCTGCAGGTGATCTGTGCAGCCGTAAAAAACTTTAGTACTGAGCAATGAGGACTGAGGACTGAGAAGGCACATCAAAAATAAATACGACAGTTACTTATTTGCCGACAACAGAAATAAATGCACAAAACGGGGATCAATATCTACTGGGGCGACCTGACCATATTCGCTTTCAATCTCGTTGAAAAGATCCTCAAAGGTTTGGCCAAGACGATCGGTCAGCTCATAGTCTTTTAAACCGGTCTTGGCCGCCAGCCAGTTTAAAAAGGTGGTTTTCATTTCGTCTGGAATCTTACGGGCCGCCGTGGTGCCGGAATCAGCCCCTTGGGGCAACAGTTTCTCAAAGAAGGGTAGGAACTGCTTGAGCGCCAGTGGTTTTAGTTTGTCACCCTTCATATGGCAATAATGCCGCGCCCAGAGGGTTAGCAAAAGATTTTTGTACGTTAAAAATCCATATTGGGCCGGTTTATCCATCTCGATGTTCATTACAGACAACAGGTCATCAACAGCAACTACCTCGTCAAAAATCGCTGCGGATTTGTCGATATCGTCGACCGTGGCAAATTCACGGTACAAGACGCCGGATTGATAATTGTCGTAGTACAGCGGCTTTTTGACCAGAAGACCGCCGACAACTCCCATCCACCGTTCACCCCAAAAGGTCAATCGCAAATCAGCTTGCGCAAACCAACATTTAGACAGCCATTTTTCCGCCCGCCACTTCAGTTTCAAGGCCGCACCAAAGCCGGCTCGGAATATGTCCTGCAGCGGGTGCCGAATGATCAGTGCGGCGGCCCGGGCATCATCGTCTTTTTGGTCTTTTAACAGTTGCTCCAGGCCGATGCTCACATAGCCGCTGGTTTTTTTAACAATTTCCTGCAGCGCATCACGTTCACCAATGGTTCTGCGGTCTGCAACGACG
The DNA here is from genome assembly GCA_030066985.1 of Desulfobacterales bacterium. NCBI lineage: Bacteria > Pseudomonadati > Thermodesulfobacteriota > Desulfobacteria > Desulfobacterales > Desulfobacterales bacterium. The sequence continues at coordinate 86,098 of JASJAN010000006.1, read as the reverse complement.
ACCTGATTGCACAAATGAGCGAACTCGGTTTGCAGCAGGTGCAATATGTTGGGGGCGTCAATTTTCTGTAATGCTCGCGTGAAATAATTGTCTTGCTTTAATTCACGCAGCGGAGAGACCGGTACCGGAAGAGTTGAAATCTGTTGGGAGGCGTGCGGTAAATATTTATTGTGCTTGCTTTCAAGTTCCCCAGGCTTAATCGGTTGATAGACGCCGACCGCTTCGTCAAAGGGCAAAAAGCCCTTTTCCGCCAGCCGCATGGTTCGCCAGCGATAGCAATCTTCTTCAGTTTCAGCAGGTATGACATGGGCCGCTTCCATAAAAACGTTTTGGTAAATATGATGATCTGTAGAGGCCAGGTGTTGCACAAATTGGGTTAATAATTTACGCCGCTGTTTATCGAGCAGCTTCTCGGATTCACTTTCAGCGGGCATAGCGATAAACCTTAAATAATAGACATCATCCAGCGTAAAAAAGTCATTGCCAAATTCGGTTGGATCCTGATCATGTTCCCGAATTCTGACCTCCAGATTTTTGAACAGATAAAACTCAATAAATTCTAGCTGATCCTTTAATATCCAGCTGATAAATCGCTGTGCATCAGCTTCCATCAGCAAATTCATCCAGCGTGTGACCGAATTGAGGTCAATGTGATCATTTTGCCAGGTCTCGAGGTCGACAATGTGCTCCCACTGCTTGTTGGTGGCCAGTGAAAGGAGTGGCAGCGAATCCTGCGGCCCAATTTCATTGACCATCAGATAAAAATCCTGTTCGGGAAACGAGTGCACCAAAGCTGCCGGCTGGCGATCTTTCAAAATTTGATCAAGAGCCTTATCAGGCGGCAGCTCCATGATTTGTCTTCTTTTTTCCTGAAGCTGCTGCACCCGTTCAAGGGTCTTATGGTCTTGTTGCTCTTTGGGCATGGTATCCCTTCAAATATGCATTAAGAATGTCGGGCCGTTTTTGATAGATTGCAATGCCGGAATCCGTCTGATGTTGCCGGTTGCGAGTTGGGCGTCACGCGTCTTTCGGCTTACAACTCGCAACACGGAACGCTAATGACTCCATCACTCCAATGCTAAGCGCCCTCATCTTCGGGTCGCGAATTCCAGGGCGCAATTTTTAAAAGCAGCAGCATACCGGGGATCGCAATCAGGGTGCAGAAAACAAAAAAACTTTGCCATCCCATATGTTTGGCCATCAAACCGGTCACCGAGGATGCCAGCTGTCTGGAAAGACCCATAATACCTGTCAGCAGAGCATATTGGGTGGCGGTAAATTTTTTATTGGTAATGCTGGCCATAAACGCCACAAAGGCGGCGGTGCCCATGCCGCTGCTCAGGTTCTCAAATGCAATGACCCCTGAAAGCATGGCAATGTTATAACCGATTCGGGACAAAATGGCAAAACCGGCGGTTGATAGGGCCTGCAGGATCCCAAATATCCAGAGGCCGCGGTTGATGCCCAGCTTTAACAGCAATACCCCCCCAAAAAATGCACCGATCAGAGTTGCTGCCGTTCCGAAAAATTTGACGACGGTCCCGATCTCTGTTTTGGAAAATCCGGTCTCCAAGTAAAACGGCATGGTGATGCCGCTCGCCATGGTATCACCAACCTTATACAGCAGAATAAAAACCAAAATCCAGATGGCGCCGCTACGTCTGAAATAATCAACAAACGGATCGACCACTGCTTCTTTCATGGTTTGGGGTATGCCGGCCACCGCCTCCGGCTCCGGTGTCAGAAGCGTCGTTAAAATACCGGGCAGCATGAACAGGGACATAATAAAGTAAACGTGGGAGAAGGGGATGTGATCAGCCATGATCAGACCGCCACCGGAGGCCAGCAGCATGCCCAGCCGGTAGCCATAAACGTACATTGAGGAGCCCAAACCCAGTTCTTCATCAGCCAGGTCTTCACGCCGATAGGCGTCGATAACAATATCCTGGGTGGCGCTGAAAAAGGCCACCAGAGCTGCTGCCACAATCATCAGCCCGGGTTTGCTGACGGGGTCTGAAAATCCCAGCCCCACGATGGCAGCCATTAACGCCACCTGGGCGATTAAAAGCCAGCCACGGCGACGCCCGAGAAACGGTGGTACAAACCGATCTAAAAGAGGTGCCCACAGAAATTTCCAGGCGTACGGAATCTGAAACAGGGAGATCATGCCGATCCAGGTTAAATCAATGCCTTTTTCCGTCATCCAGGCCTGTAATACCCCCCAGGTGAGCAGCAACGGAAGCCCGCCGGAAAACCCCATGAACAAGGCCACCAGCATGCGACGGCTAAATATGACGTTAATTGTGGATTGTTGAATCGGCAGGTTCAAGTCGGGCATTCCCATTCACCACGAAGCACACGAAAAACCACGAAGATAGATGTCAATATTTTAAGATTTTAATTTCGTATCCTTCGTGAACTTCGTGGTAAAAATAAATGAGGCCAGGTTTATGATGGTTTATTATTTTCGAGCTGCTGCGGTGTTACAATCGGCCCGTATTTTTCTTTGAGGGCCATGAGTTCTGAGCGTTGCTTCTTAAGTATGTCAAAAAAGTGCTCCGGAATATGGGGCTCTTGGCTGTAAGCCTCTTGCTGTAAATCAATGCGCGCTACGATATTATCAATGTATAATGAAAACTGTTTACTATAGAGGTCTTCAGGATATGCTTTGTCGATACGATCTTTGAACAGCCGCTTTAGATCATCATACTTGGGCAAATAGCCGATGGGCGTTTCAATGGCATCCACTTCCTTATGGGCGCGGCGCTCCAGCCAGGCCATCCAGGCTTTGACATCTTTTTTTTCACCCAGCAATTTTTGGGAGCTGCCGCCCCGCGCCTCATCGGTTAAAAAATAATTAAGCCCTGCCAGAATCGGACGTTTATCATCATTTATTTTGTCGCTGTTAAAGAAAATAAATTGCGCATCCATGTACTCGCCCAATGATCCGGGGGTAAAAGGCGCATTAGCCCACGGCTGACGGCGAACACCGGTGGCCCCGACTTCCGTAGCCGTTGCAGCCGATACGATGCAGGCGCCGATAACAACACCCTCATCGGGATTTTTTGATACCCAGACCGGCGGCATGGTGTTACTATCACGGCCGCTGTATGTAAAGATGCGGGTTTCAACCCCTTCAGCGGCCTCATTTTTGTCCGAATAGTTTTCCAGAGCGCTGTTGGAAAGCGTACAGCGGGAATTGGGATGTGACATGGGAATCTCTTTGCCGTTTTCATCGACCATGCCCTTTTCCCAGGGCCCCTGGAAGTTGTGGCCTTTGGCCGGTGGCGGCTCCTCCCCGTTACCGGTCCACTGGGGCACCCTATTTTCATCAATAAGCACATTGGACCAGATGACCTCGGTGCCCTCATGACGCAAACATTTCATCAGGTAAGGATCCCCCTCCCAGTTGACATCTTCAACGATACCAAAAATTCCGCATTCAGGATTGATGGAACGCACGCTGCCGTCATCTGCAATCCACATCTGCGCCAAGTCATCCCCGACGAAATGGTCACCGGCCATGGCTGAGGTGGTTTTGCCGCAGCCGCTGGGCGCCGCGCCCACCATCCAGGTGATGCGCCCGCCGGGCCCTTCGATGCCGGTGATAAACATATGCTCGGCAATCTGCTCGCCTTTGTTTACATACACAGAGCGGTCCACTGAAAAGCGGTGATTGCCCTTTTTCATCAGCAACGTATTGCCGGCATAGGTGCAGTTAAAGCTATAGGTGGTCAGATGGCTGCGGTCCATATATACGCGGGCATTGGGCAGATCTTCGGGCCGGTTCAGACCTTCACTGTGGATATTGGCATAAAAATGCCCCAGCTTTTCGACTTCCCGATCAAAGGCATCATATACATTGCGATAAAGGATGGCGGCACTGTGCATCACATAGGTCGAGCTGGAAATTTCAAGCGCCGGGTTGGATGCGGGGGCGCCCACCGGGCCTCTTAGAAAGAATCCGACCATCATCTTTTTACCCTTCATGATGCCGGTCATTTTCTGCCGGATATCTTCCAATGCCTCAGCGCGATCTTTTTTATTTGCCAGCGAGCTAACCTCTTCGCCTTGATTGTGAATGTAAAATGTGCGGTCAATAATACGCCCTTGCTCTTCTTTTAGGTCATAGTGAATGGTATGGCCGTTCATGGGCAATGGTTTTTCTTCGCCTTTTGTTAGGGAGAGTTCCCGGATAAATTGACGATCTTCCTCCGATCCCGTATCGATAAAAACAGCGTCCGGCTGACAGAGCTTGATGGCATTGGCAATTTTTTTTAGAACGTCCGGATTCTGAATGCGTTTAAGTTTTGCTAAGTTTTCCGCATCGATCGTATCTTCAAACACCTGTTGGGCCGCTTTTGAATCAGTGACACCACCCAATTCCGTTACGATGTCGATACAGTCTTTAAAAGGTCCCATGCCCTTTCTCCTTTGTTAAATATTTAAATGTAATATTTAGTCTATCATTGAAACGCCGGATGGTCAAAAAGGGTGTTCCAGGCAATTCCGAGCTAATATTCGTCAAATTAAGTTGCGTGCGATACAATGATGATTTCCGACAGCGATCGCTTGGGCACATGATGCACCAATTGCTCATCTCTCCAATAGCGGATATTACCATCGGGCCCAACGTCTTCAAGCACAATTTCTTCTTTGGGCTTGCCGAGTGCCAGCACCAACAAAATTTTAAGATGAGCCGGAATATCGAGCACGCTTCGCAAATCCTTGCGATTAATGGCGCCAAGCATGCATCCCGCCAGCCCCATGTCCCTGGCGCCCAGCAATATTGACTGAGCAGCAATTCCGTGGTCGACCCCAAATTCTTTGCTGATGTTGCTGTCACCCAGAATTACGATATACGCCGCGGGTCTTTCTCCACGCTCCGGTCCAGGCCAATCTTTTAGATAGGCGGCCCAGCCCAGACACCTAAAGATTTCCTCATTTAATGCGGGCCGACAGGTCAGAATGTATTTTAAGGGCTGCAGATTAGCCCCCGAGGCCGACAGTCGCGCCAGATCAACCAGCGATTCCAGCGTCTCTAAATCAATCGGCTGTTCTTCGTAAAAGCGACGGCAGCTTCGATTGGCCTTGATCAGATCAGCAATCATCTCACTCCTCCGGATTTAGCTCGTACAAAAATTTTTCTTCCGGCGGTATGTGCCTTCGAATCCAGATCAAAACTTTATCCATCTCTTGTCTGAGTTCGTTCAAGGCTTTGCCGCGATGGCTCACATGGCTTTTTTCGGCAATGGTCATTTGACCGAAAGTCTTGTTTAAGGGGGGGTAAAAGAATATCGGATCGTAGCCAAAGCCTTTATGTCCGGCAGGTGCGTCGGCAATCTGCCCTTCACAGCGCGCCTCGTAGGTAAGCGCTGGGCCGGATGGAACAGCAATCGAAAGAACGCATTCAAAAGCCGCTTTGCGATTGGTTTGACCTTGCATATTTTTGAGCAGCTTAGCAACCCGCTGTTCGTCGCTGGCATTTGCGCCGGCATATCGAGCTGACCGAACACCAGGCGCTCCTCCTAATGCGTCTACCATCAGACCTGAATCATCGGCCAGGGCCGGTATGCCCAGTATTTTAGCCGTGAAGCTGGATTTTTTATAGGCATTTTCCTCGAAGGTCTCGCCATCTTCTTCCACTTCCGGAATCGGACCAAAATCAGTAAGGCTTTTGATCTGTATCGGAAAGCCGGTTAGCAAATCGTTTATCTCGACGACTTTTCCCGGATTTCCAGTTGCAATCACCAGCGGTATTTCTTTGTTCATGGTAACCTCGCTGCCGGCAAACTTGCATCGGCAGTTTTTGTTGGGCTTTTGGCGCTTGATATTCAGGTTGAAAAATTTCGGATTTCAACGGTCAGGAAGGTGTAGCTCTTTAGATTAAAGCATGGGGGCTTCTTTGTAAAGATCTTAGCTGAATCTTGCATGAAAATTAATGCGAAATTTATTTTGCCCTTTATTAACCGGTCCAATAAACAAACTTATACGTTAACGTCTATACACAGGAGGCAAGATGGTTAAAAACTATTTTATCGCATTTATTTTCACTCCGCGGGCGAGTCCGCCATAGGCGGACAAGCCTCAGGCGTCCATCGGTCCGCCTCAGGCGGATTGCCTCACCCTTAAATGCCTTGCATACAAAAGCCTCCAACTCGTGCAAGACGCAGCTGTCAGCTGAATCTTGCATCAAAAGTAATGCGGAATTGGGTTTAAATCCTTTCCCCTTGAAATTTGACTGCTATCGTGTCATGAACACCGCATACTGGAAACAGGACCATATCCGGAATTTCGATTGTTAAACTTATGGGCATTCGTAAACGATTATATTTTTTGCTGGCGTTAATTATTGTTGTTCATTTGGTCGGCAGCCTGGGCTATTATATTATTTTCGATGGTGAGCCCGAGTTTCTGGATTGCCTTTATATGACAGTGGTGTCGCTGACCACGGTCGGCTACGGCGAAATTATCGAGGTGACCGGAAACGATACAGCCCAAATTTTTACAATGGTGTTGATCACTTTTGGCATGGGTATGATCTTGTACGGTATCAGTTCTTTGACGGCCTTATTTTTGGAAGGTGAACTTTCAGGATTTTTAAGGAAAAAAAGAATGGCAAAGCAAATCGACAAATTAAAAGATCATTATATTGTCTGCGGCGGGGGCGAAACCGGTAGCGGCGTCATTGCCGAACTGTGCAAAAACAACGAGACGGCGGTGCTGATCGAAACCGACCCGGAAAGAATTGAGCGCTGCAAAACCATCTGTGAGCTGCTGTATATCGAAGGGGATGCCACCGAGGATGAAAACTTGATGGCGGCTGGTATTGAACGCGCTGCCGGGATAGTGATCGCATTGCCTTCTGATAAAGATACCCTTTATGTGACCATGACCGCCCGTATGCTGAATCAACGTATTCGCATTATCAGCCGCATGTCCAACCAGAATTTGCACCCTAAACTCATTAATGCCGGCGCTAATGCCGTCGTTTGCCCCAATGCGATCGGCGCCTTGCGGATGGCTTCTGAAATGATCAGACCCACAGCCGTGGATTTTTTGGATCATATGCTGCGCAGCGGCAAGGGCAATCTGAGAATTCATGAATTAACGGTTTCGGAAAAATCCAAATTTAACCAAAAAGAAATTCGTGCCTGTGGTCTTAAAGAGCGCTATGGCTTGCTGGTTCTGGGTGCCAAAGACAACACCGAAGATATTGAGTTTAACCCGCCACCCACCCGTCTGTTGACAACCGGTACAACTTTGATCGTCATGGGCGCGGTTGAGGAGATTGCACGGGCACAGGATGTTTTCTAAAATGCCGCCTCTCCCCGGACGCTGAAGCCATTCTACGCACCCATTATGGTCGACTCATACAAAGCCACCGTAAAATCCACCTTCTCCCCATTTAAGTTTGGACATAAAAAATAGCCCTATTTCTACCCCCTACTGGTAAGACCTCTTATCGAATAGCTTTATACCCTAAGTCGATTAAAATTTATATTAACAATATTTACAATATATTAATCTCGATAAAAAAGGTTGATAGGGTCGATCATAAGTGGTATGACCTCTAACCAGATTGCTTTTAAGCATCAAACATAAGGGAGGGTATTATAATGGAACCTAAGCTTGGGCCCCCAATACGAGCTACTCATTATGTCGAAAGTATTCTGGTAACCGCCATTTTGGATGGAACTTACCCGGCGGGAGCACCATTGCCCGGAGAGCGGGCTATGGCAGGTCAAATTGGCGTGACTCGCCCCACGCTGCGGGAGACGCTGCAGCGTCTGGCCAGCGAAGGCTGGGTTACCATCCACCACGGCAAACCCACAGTGGTCAATGATTACTGGTTAGAGGGCGGTCTAAGGATGATCGGCACGCTGGCCAAATACGCTAAATATCTTCCCAATGGGTTTATAACTAAGTTATTGGAAGTCAGGGTAACGCTGCTGCCCCCAGTTGCCCGTCTGGCAGCACTGTATCAGCCGCAAAAACTGATAGACTACCTTTCCCATCATCCCAATCCCGCTAACAGCGAGACCACCTTTGCAGAATATGATTGGGAATTGCAGATGCAGATAACTCGTTTATCCGGCAACCCGGTATACGCGCTGATTTTCAATGATTTTGCTTCTGTGTTTAAAAAAATGGCCATCCTCTACTTCAGATCCGAAATATCTCGCAATGCATCGCTTCAATATTACAGCTACCTTTCAGATGCGGTGGCGCAAAATACAGATACGGTCGAAGAAGTTGTCAGATTCGCCATGCAAAAAAGTATCGAAATCTGGCATGAGGTCCATGGGTCGGATACAAAGATGCCATTATAAATTGTTCTATTTATTAAATGTATCAATGCCATTTCTGCAAAAATAATGTCCATGCGGTCACACGCAATCCATATAAAGTTGCGAGAAGCGCAGCTTAAAGGTTTCAGGTGTCGGGTTTCAGGTGTCAGTAAACAGATGACGGAGAACAGAAAACAGAGGACAGAAAGTTCGTCTGTAAATCAAACTCTCCATCTGCCGTCTAGCCTCTGACCTCTGAAAACTGACACCTGAACACTGAAACCTGACACCAAAAACGAATCCTTGAATTATGCCCACCAAAGACCTGATCCTAGCCATTGACAACGGCACTCAGAGCCTCAAGGCAATGATCTTCGATACTGCCGGTCAGCTTTTGGCCAAAGAGGCCGTAACCTTTGTCCCCTATTTTTCAGAAAAACCGACCTGGGCGGAGCAGGATCCAGAGGTATTTTGGCAGGCCCTGGTCACAGCCTGTCAGCGGATATGGCAGCATCCTGATATCGATAAAAACCGGGTGGCCGGAGTGGCCTTAACCACCCAACGTGGCAGTGTTGTCAATATTGATAAAGATGGTAAGCCCTTGAGACCTGCGATCATGTGGCTGGATCAGCGCAAAACATACGGCCTGCCGCCGGTCAGGGGGCCTTGGGGATTCATTTTTAAAATTGCCCGCCTGACAGATACGATTGGCTATCTTCAGCAGGAATCCGAAGCCAACTGGATCCGCACCTATCAACCCGACATCTGGCAAAAAACCCATAAATTTTTACTGCTATCCGGTTACCTAACTTACAAACTGACCGGAAAATTTGTCGATTCAATCGGTTGCCAGGTAGCCTTTATCCCTTTTGACTACAAACGCCTGCGCTGGCCTTCCCGCTGGGACTGGCGGTGGCGGGTTCTGGAGGGTATCGATCCATCGATTCTGCCCGATCTGGTCCCGCCGGCAAAACCCCTTGGAGAAATCACCACAGCTGCGGCCGGCGATACCGGCATTCCTCAGGGCCTGCCGTTGATTGCAGCCGCCGCAGACAAAGCCTGTGAAGTCATTGGTTCCGGTAGCCTGAAATCTTCAATTGGCTGCTTGAGTTACGGCACCACCGCCACCATCAATGTCACCCATAAAAAATATATCGAACCCATTCGGCTGTTGCCCGCTTATCCATCAGCTGTGTCCAACTTTTATACCATCGAAGTTCAGGTATATCGGGGTTACTGGATGGTCAAGTGGTATAAAGAACAATTTGGGCAGCAAGAACAGCGCGAAGCGGCGCGCCAGGGAATCGCGCCAGAAACCCTATTCGATAAGCTGGTGGAGGCCATTCCACCAGGCTCCATGGGATTGATGCTGCAGCCTTACTGGACCCCCGGACTTAAAATGCCGGGACCGGAGGCCAAAGGTGCTATTATCGGCTTTGGTGACATTCATACGCGTGCGCATCTGTACCGTTCGATTTTAGAAGGGCTGGCTTATGCCCTGCGTGAAGGAAAAGAACGCATTGAACAGCGCAGCAAAACACCCATTACCGAGTTGCGGGTCTCCGGTGGTGGCAGCCAGAGTCGCAGTGCCCTTCAGCTGACCGCTGACATATTTGGCCTGCCGACGGCCAAACCCCATGTTTATGAAACCTCCGGATTAGGGGCCGCCATCGATGCGGCAGTGGGTCTGGGGCTTCATCCGGACTTTAAAGCTGCCGTGGGCGCCATGACCCATGTCGGCGAGGTTTTTGCGCCGAATCAACAACACCATGCCCTGTATAATGCGCTTTACCATGATGTTTACAAAAAAATGTACCGGCGGTTAAAGCCCTTGTACGAGCGCATCCGTGATATCACCGGGTATCCTAAATAGTCGGAATGGGTTTCATGCTGCTCTGGGTCGCACCGATGGCCCAGTGGCGGCCGCCATCTTGACCCCCAGCGGCTGCTAAGCATCTATGTGTCGGTAAATATTTGTAAAATTTACGTTATTTTAATTGGTTACAACCCAACATGATATCCCGTCAATCCGCTTTACAAACTTTAAGGGTTATGCCATAAATCCTTCCAGTTCATCTGGACGGCAAAACCGCTTCTGGCAGGACCGAAACCAGAAGAAACGCCAAATCCCATTGTTCAATTCATGCTAAAAGAGCTTTCCATTCGAAATTTTGCCATTATCGATGACCTGCGAATCGGTTTTTCCGATGGATTGACCATCCTCAGCGGGGAAACCGGAGCGGGCAAATCGATCATCCTCAATGCTGTCAATCTGTTGCTGGGAAGCCGGGCAGCCACCGATCTGGTTCGCAGCGGCGCCGAAAATGCCGAATTGGAGGCTCTTTTTGAAATAGCCTCGTCCAGCCGGGCAGCTCAAATAATGACCAATCACGGATATGATCCTTCTGAGGGGCTGTTGGTCAGAAGAACCATAGCCCGCAACGATGCCAATCGGGTTTACCTGAACGACCGCATGGCCACCATTCAATTGCTCAACACCATCACTGAAAATTTAGCCAGTATTTCCGGACAACACGCCCATCAACTGCTGCTAAAAGAGGAACAACATCTTTTAATTCTGGATCAATTTGGTGATCTGCTGGCTTTACGCGAGGCGGTCGGCACGTGTTTTCAAAAAATGCTGGCAGTGCTCAAAGAAATGGCAAAGTTAAAGGCCGTCGGGAATCGTCAAGCAGAACACATTGAGCTGCTGACGTTTCAGGACAAAGAAATCACAGCTGCCAACCCCGTCATTGGTGAGGATGAAGACCTCGAACAGGAAAGGTTGCGATTAAAAAATGCTGAAGCACTATATCAAACCGTATACAGCAGTATCGAAACGCTTTATGGTGAACCCGGTTCGGTTATGGAAAAATTGGTGGCTGTCAGCAAGGAGCTGACCAACGTTGGTCAGATCGATGCCCATTTGGCATCGAAAGCCCAGAGCCTTTCAGATACCCGTTATCAAATCGAGGATCTGATTGAAGGTTTGCGAAGCTACCTTAATTCAATTCAAGTGGATGACCAACAACTGGAAGCTGTCGAGGAAAGGCTTGACATCCTTAATAAGCTCAAGCGCAAATACGGCGGCACATTGAATGCTGTCATCGCAAAAAGCAACGCCATTAAGCAAGAGCTGGCCAGCGTTGAAAATATCACAGAACAGATAAAACAGACCGAAGCTGAAGCCAAAAAGTTGCACACCGAGCTTAAAGATCTTGCTTTAAAGTTGTCTGATAAACGCAAGAAAGCAGCCAAGGGCTTTGCCAAAAAGGTCATGGATCAATTGGCCACCCTGAAGATGGCCAAAACCAATTTTAATGTGGATTTACAGCCCATAGGCGCAGACCAAAAAACCGACTCTCATTTGACGTTTGACAAACACTTGATCACTGAAACAGGTGTTGATCGGGCCACATTTTTAATCTCACCCAATGTCGGAGAGGCGTTGAAAGCCTTGACCAGCATCGCCTCCGGTGGCGAGCTGTCGCGGGTGATACTGGCCTTAAAGGCCCTGCTGGCTAAAAACGATTCGGTTGAGACGGTGGTTTTTGATGAGGTGGATGCAGGTATCGGTGGGGGGGTTGCTGAAGCGGTGGGAAAAAAATTAGCCGCTCTCGCCAAACATCATCAGGTCATCTGTATAACTCACCTGCCGCAAATAGCCAAATTCGGCCAACACCATTTTCGAATTTCAAAAAACGTCTCTGCCGGCAGGACCCGCACATCCATCCGGCTGTTAAACGACGAGGACCGTTATAAAGAAATCGCGCGGATGTTGGGGGGTGAAAAAATTACCCAGAAGACCCTCGCCCATGCTCGAGAGCTTTTAGAGCAGTGATCAAACCAGCGTTAAAATCACTCAAATATGAGCTTTGCGTTCCATCAGGGGCATTGCAAGGGAAAATACAACATCACCCTTGACCCGCAGCCTGGCATTTTTTATGATGGAGATTGATAAACGGTTTTTGCCCTTTAGCACCATACCCATGCCATTTATTGCAATAAGCCCATTTCTGCAATCAAGAGGTGGGTTTTTATATTGGTGCCGGCAGATTTTCTTATATACCGCAGGAGTTAATATCGTGCTAGATAAAAAGGTTATTGGCAAGCTTGCGCTGAGCCTGATGTTGTTTTGGTTCAACTGGACCTGGCCGACCATCGCCAGCGCCGAAGTCTCTTTAGCGCAAGCGTCCGACGCTCAAATCATCAGAGATGTCCTAAACAAAGATATTCAAATTATGCCCCAACTGAACAAACTCAATTTCGGTTTCGGCCGGCACAGGGGCCATGAGTACTTTTATGAAAAAACCATCAGCAGAATATTTTTCCAGGATAAAAAACTAAGCGCCACAATTATCGACGTCAATATTGATCCCTCGGAGGTTACGCTTGAGCTGTCCCATCCCGCCCTGGGAACCGGAAACATTAGATTTGGATTCAGCAAGGAATTCTTGAAACAATCAACCCCCCAAGCTATCCAACATATTTTACTTGAAACGCTGGGTGATGAAAACCACAAGTATGTCGTCTTAGATCCAGATAGTAAGATCTACCACCTTTGGTCATGCAATCATTTTCCCGATCCATCCCTGATGGCTCGGATGAAACGCGAAGATGCCGATCAACAGGGCTACCGTCCCAGTGGATTTTGCTTTAAAAAAGTTGTTTATTTGCCCGATTTGGCTGTAGAAAAAGCCATCGAGGCCGAGTGGGCGATGCGGTTGCGCAATTACGAGCCCATTGAAAAGGAATCCCCGAAACAAATCCATCTTTCTGAAACTGGCAAAAACGTGCTGAAGAACTGGCCGTTTAAGCTGCTGGGCTACAATTACGCTTTTTTCTTGGCCAGCAGCAGCGATATCAATGCCTTTGCAATCCCCACCGGAAAAATTATCATCACCACCGCCCTTTTTGACTCGTTGGATGACGATGACGAACTGGAAGCGCTCCTGGCGTATGCAATTGCGCATATCGAGCAAAGGCATAGCTTAAAAAAATATTATGAATGTATCCAGGATGAAGAGTATTCAGAGGCCATGAAAAAATTGACGACCTTGGCCGGCGCGCTGGCTGGTCCTGCAGGTGGCGGGATATCCGGTGCACTAAATTTGGCACTGCCCGGCGAATCCTGCAGCCCTCAGTCTCTGATCGGCTATCACTATGATTATGTCCATCAGGCCGATTCAATGGTAGCACTATATTTTGATATTCACAAAAATAGCCGCAAGGGCCTTGAAACATTGATTAAAAAGCTGCAATTTAGCCAGTTGGCCGTCAATCTGCATCCGGACATGCGTTTTAACCCTCAAGCGAATCCGGACAGCTCACGTCTCAAACGCGTCAAAAAAACCCGGTTCAGATATTTTAATGCCGGCAGCCATTTTGTTTTTAGTCGCAATGCAAAACCAGCTGTACAGCTAAATCTGAAGTATCATCAAATCTATGGAAAAGAAAATAATGTGTATGTCTATTTAGATGACAAATCCATACTGCAGCTGGACCAGGTCAAAAATGGCGTGGCGACCTTGAAACTGCTAATAACCGATAAAGCCGGTGAACACCGTTTCGAGCATCAAAAAGATTTGTTAACCGAAGATATGTGGGGGGCCCACCTAACCTTTAGCACCAAATACGGAAATAACAAACCGTTGCTGCAGGGTACTGAAAAAATCATCCTGACCGTTGGCCCGGCCAGGGGGCCGAGTGAAAAAAAAGATACTCTAGCGGCAAGAGATTACGTCTTTGTTCCTGGAAAGGTAGAATGGTAAGTATTTTGAAAACCATAGACTGCAAGCGCCAGCACCTTTAAGACTTCAAGACCGACATAAATGGAATGTAGCGAAGACGTCGGCAACTGATGGCCCTCAAGGACCATTTGGATACGGTCGAGCAGAGCTGGCAACAACCAGAAGGTTTGAAGTGCCAGTGCCAACCAAACAACCCCGAGCGCCAAAAACGTTTTATCTCTCCTTTGACCGGCAATAACCAGCAAAAGCAGTAAAACAGCAAAAGCAATTTCTATTTTATTAAATACGCTAAAAACCAGCCGACCAATTTCAAGGCCTATTCCGAGTGTCACACCGGGAGCCTGAAATTTTAACGGCGTCGACACAAAAGAAATGCCCACAATCATACCCAGCCATAATAGTCCAATAAAAACCGGCAATCTTTGCCGTAACATTCCTTAAGCCCTTTTCTGTCTTTGATGAAACACCCTGTACCCCGTTTAGTCGGAGATAATTGCAAATACCGAAAAACCGTTTTAAATATAGCAATCCCTCTCACGATTGCAAAGGGTGTCAAATTTTTGTAGTCTGACCGCAGCTTACCTTAAAAGGAGGACATCACATATGGAAAAATTTTTGTTTGTGTTGACGCGCGGCCTTGAAGATCCGACCCGAGTCACCCGCACCTTGCAGCTGGCAAAGGTTGCTCGCGAGGATGGCAATGCGGTTTCAATTTTCTTGACCGATGACGCGGTATTTTTGGCGAAACAGGGCATGGCGGACTTTGTGGCAGCCCCTACTGGTGATGAAGCGGCAACCTATCTTGCCGATTTGGTCAAAAACGAAGTTCCGTTCTATGTCTGAATCCCGTGTGCCCAAAATCGCCAGGTCGGCGAAAACGAGCTGATTGAGACCGCACAACTTGCAGGCGCACCTAAATTAATAGAACTGTCCAAACAGTCAAAAGTGTTCACATTTTAAGATCTGAAATGTGCATCAAACAAATGAGACGCAGCCAGCTTTCGCTCTGTCAGCCAAATGCCGTATGACGAGTGGCGGGTGCCTCAAAAACGGTAAAGTTTAAAAAATAATTGCCGATAAATTATGGCAACAGTGTGTTAACACACTGTCACCCAATGCTCAGAGGGTGATTCGTCGTGAATCACCCTCGTCCATTGGGAAGTGTTATTTGACCTAGAACACCCCTCTCCTGCCCTGATCCGTCTGAATAGATCCAACTCGCATTTTAAACCATATGACCCGCTTGATATTTAGCCTCCGCAATTTTGCTGATAATAGGAAAAGTGTTGCCCAGATATTATGGAAAAATTTCCACAAACCAAAGGTACTTTTGATTTTCGTGCGCAGGCCGAGCGACCGCATTCATTGAGTATTATTTAATTTCTCACAAAACCGTCATTTCGGCACGTTTTATGCTAAGCATAAAGGAAAATCGTTTTTCCATAAGGATAATCCCCACCGGAGAATTTGGCGTATGCAACAAAGTTTGATTTCCTTGCTCCTAGCCGTCGTCAGTGCCCTTTTAATTTTCGTGGCATTTGCCATCTACATCGGCGTATAAAACATTGCCAAAAAAATCAACGTGCCTTTTGGTAGATGCTTTCAAAATGCGATCGTCGAGGTGGGTTCGGCAAATCGGCAACGATGATTGATGTCTTTTGTGAAAACCATGGATGAGCACTAACGGAAGGTGTTAGATGGAACCGAATCCAGAAAGAAGAGATACACCCCGGTTTGAACATGAGGCAATGGTTTTGATTGAGAATTATCCGGCCGGCCAGTACCATGAAGGTCGGATGTACAACTACAGCCGAAGCGGCATGTATTTTGAATCAGATTTTGCCCCCCGGGTCGGGGCGGATATCTTTGTAGGAATCGAAAACTCTCCTTATTCTTCAGGTCATGATGTCTATCGGGCACAAGTCATGTGGTGCAAAAAATTGTCCGACGGCGCTTCGTACTATTACTATGGTGTCGGCATAAAATACTACTAGAACCCACCTTAAAAATGCATCTGGTATTCTTAGGTTGAGCCCGTTACCGGTTAGCCCGTTTACCGGTTAAAAAATAGAATTAAGCGGTTTTCCGCTTTATTCGGGCTCAACGGGCTAAACCGGCTCAACCGGCAAACCAATGTGCGTGAGCTATCTGCGGATGGATTGGGCCAAATCGTTTATGCGCTCTCTGAGTGAGATCAGGTAGCGGGCCACCTTGCCGCGGTGGTCGGCGGTCACTGAATCATGATCCCCCCGCATAACAATCAGCGGATCAAAGGTGCAAATCTGCTCCATATCCCGAAAAGCGATGCGCACATTTTCTTCACCGCCTTTTTCCTTTATCTCCGGATAAAGGGTATCGAACGATCGAATAAAATCCCGCAGAACCAAAACGACTCCCTGGGTATAGTAAATGCGGTCATCCAGCTGGGTATACGGCACTTCATCGTTGGTTTGCACCAAAAGTCCAAGGGGCTGATCGAGAAACTGATTGCCGATAATGAAGGTGAGCATATTGTACATATCATCTGAACGCATGTTGTAGACCGCGTTGCCAGCCGCCAAATCGTCTTCATACTTACGAACTAATTCAACACCATGACGATACTGGCTTTCAGTAGATGGAAACCACCAACTGTCTTCACTAAAGGCAAAAAACTTTTCCCGTGCTTCTTTAAGTGAGGCATTTTCGGCATCGACCTTGCCGTATTTGGCCAGGTTCGTTGAATAAAAATTGATGAGCATCCGCGTGGCAAATATCACCCCCCGCTGCCGATTGGCACGGTTATCCAACCAGCGGGTTGGGGATACAATCAAATCATTGACCGACCAGCCAAAAGTGGAGGCCATCTCCGCCTCCAGCCGGTTTGTCAGTGCGGTACTGAGCGCAATCCCCTTTTTGGCTTCGCTTGAGTCCGGCTGAACCTTATCGAGAGTGGAATGAATTGTTGCGCTGTTCCATGGGAACCGTGTTGCATCGATGGCGGTATAGCCTTTATAAATTCCCCAGTAAATGCAAACCGTCAGCGGCCAGATTAAAATAAAGGCCAGCAATATGATAACGGCCCATTTGCCAAATGTGGTCATCTTTGGTAACAGTTTTGTTTTCATCATGCCTGCTCAGTTTGAAGTCGAAAGTCTTGAAAGCCGAGTTTGAATTTTTTATAATTAACGGGTTGGCAACCTGGTGTCAACACATTCCCCCTATCCGCAGCCCGACTGAAAAGAGCGCAATGCTCTCGATTGGATTTCAGTTGTCTCTTGACACCAATTGCGAAAATGCTACTCTTAATTCAGGATTAATTTTGTCAGTTCTATCCGGGCTGTAAATGCTGTTTACGTTTAGGAAAATCAATTATGCTATTGAACGCTTCGCCCCTGAAAAAAATAAAAACCAAGACACCGACAGGTCAGATGCACCTATGGTTTTTAATTGCCATTGGCTTCAGTCTGGTAGGGCTACTTTGTTCTTGTGGATCCTCCAACTATGGTAAGCTGCAGTCCAGTCATGACATCACCCAAATGTTTGAGAAAGCTCAGGTTTTACCTGACCATGTGTATTATTACAGCGGACTGGAGGGCGTGCCAGATGCCATTATCGGTATTCATTCTAGTTATGATCTGCGTGAAAAAAGGTGGAGCCAGGTCGATTTTAACCATGAGAGACTCAAAAAATGGACGTATCGCATGCGGTATGTTCATCTAGTAGCACCCCAGGGCGCTTATATCGTGGGCCCCGGTGGCGATCGAGTTGGCATTTGGTTTTCCGCCCAGCGACATACCCCAGTGCGACTCGACAGAGCAAATCGACTGGTGGTCACCCCCCCCCTTCCGCCAGAACTAAGGGGCGTTCCCTGAGCCGCGTGCCAATAAAATCAATAGCTGATCGGAGTGCTTCGGCCGCGATCTTGCCTGCAGCAGCTACCAATGATCTGGATAGGGTCAGAATGTGAGGAATGAAAATGAGGCTTAAAATCCGCAAAAGGTTAATTTTACTCATCACCCTGGCGCACCTGCTGTTGACAACCGGATGCATCGCTCTCATTGTCGGCGCAGGGGCTGGCGCGGGAACTTTTGCTTATGTGAACGGCCAACTGAGCCGCACGTATCAGGCATCGTATGAGAAGACCTTCAATGTGGTTCAAGGAATTTTAGCGGACCTGAGCCAACCTATTCTGGAAGAGACAACTGACGGCACCCAAACCACCATCAGATCCGAGCGCGTAGATGGTACGCCGATGACAATACGTGTTCGCATCATTGACCCTGAGTGGTCCGAAGTTTCGGTTCGAACGGGTCACGTTGGGGTCTGGAAAAGGCAAATCTCCGAACAAATTCATGAGTTTATCGCCGAACGTATCAAGCAATAAAGCGTATTTGATTCAAGAATCAAATACGCTTTATTCGTTACTGGTTATCGGTTATTGGTAAATCGATTATGGCGAATATCGCACAGCGTATGATCATTTAACGACGAATTGAGCGTTTTTACTCAATTAGACGTTTTGAGCAAAGGGCAGTTCTGCATTCAACTCATCTATCTGCTCCTGTTCCAGTTGGTTGATGTGCCCAATATGAGAATTCATAACGTGCTCAAGGCGCTCATCAAAGAATCGGTGCAGACTATAGTTGCCAACCGCCTTAAAACCCCGCCGTATTTTATGATATCCGCCCATGCCCGGATCAAATCGCTTGATGCCGTGGGCAATTCCCCATTCAATCGGGCTGTAATAGCAGGCGTTAAAATGAAGAGAGTCAATTTTGTAAGCACAGCCCCAATACCTTCCGAACAGTCGGTCACGCTTGTGGACCAGAAGCGATAGCCCGATGGGTGTATCCGGATTCGCCTTTTTAAACGCGGCCACAAGCAAAAGCCGATGAAGAAAACCGTTTGCCAGTCCCTCAAAAAAAGGCTGCTTGAGATATTTGCACCCCCAGGGGCCGAATTTATCATTGGTGCTCTCATAAAACGGGTAAACTGCGGCTAAAAGAGCTGGTGGAATTTCATCGCCCGCAAAAGTTTGCAAATAGACCCCCTGATGTTCGATTGATCGGCGCTCCCGCTTTATATTGCGACGTTGGTTTGAGTTGAAAACGTCTAGATAGTCATCAAAACAACGGTAACCCTGATTGTGCCAAGAAAAACTCTGGTGCAGCCAGCTAATGAACCCCAAACGGATCATTAATTTTCGCCATTGCGGGTCAACGAAAAGAAAGCTGCAGCCTGAAAGTCCAAATTGGCTGCAAAGGTGCTCGATCTCAATAACCATCTGTCGTGTGATCTGATCCTCATCCTCATCAGCTGCAATTAAAAAACGGTAGCCAATCATTGGTGTGAAAGGACTCATTCCCACAAGCTTGGGGTAGTATGAGATGCTTAACTGGCGCGCCACATCCGCCCAAGTATGATCGAACACAAACTCACCAGCACTGTGTGCCTTGATGTACAAAGGTGCCGCCGCGACTAAGCGATTACCTGACCAGATCGTTAAATGCTGCGGCAACCAGCCGGTCTCAGCGGTTGTGCTTTTGGAAATCTCCATTTCGCGAAGCCATTCCCATTCTAAAAATGGTGTCGTCAAAGGCTCTGCCAGCGCATCCCATTGAACCGGATCGACTTCGCTAATGCTGTTTATCCAGGCAACAGCATATGATGTCGGTTGCGGTTGGGTCATTTTAAATCCGCACATCCTCTTGGAAATTATCGGGTGGTCACCCGTATGTTTTTTGCCTGCTTAAACTTAAGATCAAAGACCATCGCTGTCACCTTTTTTCTGAAGACCCTGTTATGATATGTGCGGTGCACCACCATCTGGTTGGCTACCGGTTTTCAGAGATCAGCGCAGCGGGCTATGGCATCGGTGTTATCCTAACCCGACAGCTTGACAATCGGGATAAGAAAAGCATATTATAGCGGTGTTTGGGAACACGGCAGAGCCCGATGATTTGCGGTATCGACGTGTGCCGGTGCGGTCATTTTCGAACGATAGCCAAGTCGCTCCCCAAAACGAAAATCGTTCAAAAAAATCAACAATTAAAGGAAACTAAATGCCACTATATGAGTTTAGATGTCTGAAATGTAATGATTGTTTTGAAATATTGGTCATGAAAAAAAAAGAAGAGGTGGAGCTCAAATGCCCTCACTGCGGTTCTGAAGAATTTGAAAGAATCATGAGCGCCTCCTGCCACAGTATAGGAAGCGGTTCGGGTAAAAGTGAAGGCGCGAGCGCACAGACGCGCAACTGCCCCAGCGGCAGTTGCACCACATATGAAATACCGGGACACGAAGCCTGATTTCAATAACCTCCCCAGAACACCCGGTTATTCGGTACCTGCCTCATGACAAACCAACTCATCGGGCCTAGTTGATTGCTTTTACTTATAGCGATCAATAGCGCCTGCGAGCCTATCTGCACCAGAACCCGCGACGCATGATTCAGCAGCCCGTTTGGGGAATTGAAATGAAACAAGTTCACATTCAAGAAAAAGAACAGTTTAAAAAACTGTTTAAGCAGGAACAAATCGATAATTTCGAAGACCGCTTCAAGGTACTGGAAGTTTTTTTACAGACCGAAAGACATGTCACCGTCGAGGAAATGGTAGATCTTTTAGGCGCCCATGGCCTCAACCTTGATGCTGAGTTTGTGCGCGACACAATGAAACTGATGTGCCGTTTCGGCTTTGCCCAAAAAAGCCGGTTTGATAACGGCGATTTGCGCTATGAACATCGCCATCTGGGACAACATCACGACCATATGGTCTGCACGAAATGCAAAAAAATTATCGAGTTTGAAGACAAGCACCTGGAAGAGTTACAGATCAAAATTGCTGCGTCTCGGGGATTCCACATGCTGCAGCACAAAATGGAAATCTATGGCATCTGTGACACCTGCCTCAAAGAACGTATTCAACTAATGCCCCTGATGATGGCAAGACCCGGCGAACGGCTGGTACTCAAAGACTTCGATGGAGGGGTCGGCGCCCGCATGCGGCTGCTGTCGATGGGATTGCGGCTTGGCGATGAAATTGAAGTCATCTCAAACGATAACCGGGGGCAAATCGCGATTGCAGCCGATTATAAACGCTATGTGCTCGGAAAGGGCTTGGCGCAAAAAATTCGCGTTGAGCCAGTAAGATCGAATGAAAAGATCCGATAAGCCATTGGTCGTGCAGAATTGAGCTCTATTAAATAAACACAGACACAAAATTGTTACAGATCAATTTTAAGATCCCTTTCTCAACTTCGGGCCTTGGTGGTGAAAGCTTATTTATTATCCAGCATAATAGTCATTTTAAGTTGAAAAGATAAACGCTTGCGATATGAAATCTTTTGAACCTGCATATATTCAAACTTTTAAAAATGGGGCCCTAAGCAAAAAAATTGAAGCCGCCCGACAGCTTTTAAGTTCCTGCTGCCTTTGCCCACGGAAATGTAACGTTGATCGGCTTGGCGGGGAAACCGGCGTATGCAATACCGCCGCACTGGCCTGGGTTTCCAGCTACAACTCACATTTTGGTGAAGAGTCTCCCCTTGTGGGGAGCCATGGCTCCGGCACCATTTTTTTTACCCATTGTAACCTGATGTGTTTATTTTGCCAAAATTTTGATATCAGCCACCAGGGCCATGGGCAGGAAGTTACGGACGATCAACTGGCAGCCATCATGCTTGCATTACAACAACAGGGTTGCCATAACATCAATTTTGTCACACCGTCACACGTGGTCCCGCAAATTTTGGCTGCCCTTGAAATTGCCATACCACAGGGGCTTGATGTCCCGCTGGTTTATAATTCCGGCGGCTATGATCGCCCCTCAACACTCAAACTTTTAGAAGACGTGTTTGATATTTACATGCCGGACTTCAAATTCTGGGATCGGGATATTGCCGAAAGCGCCTGTCAGGCAGGAAATTATGCGCAAGTGGCCTGTAAGGCTCTCAAGGAAATGCACCGCCAGGTCGGCGATCTGGTAACTGACGATGCCGGTATTGCCCAAAAAGGTTTGATCATCCGCCACCTGGTTTTACCCGGTGGCATGGCAGGCACGCGAGAAATTATGCGTTTCATTGCCGGGGAAATATCAACTGACAGCTATGTCAACATCATGGCCCAGTATCGACCTTGCGGACGTGCTGCCGAGATAAAGGGATTGAATACCTTCCTTTCGCCGGTGGATTACCAAAAGGCTTTGCAGGCCGCAACCGAAGAGGGCATCACCCGTCTTGATCAACCGAGACGACACTTTATGTAAGAAAGGGTTGGCTGCACAATCTGTCAATTGCAAGCAAGGATCGGTATGGTTCATTTTTCAGCGCCTGAAAATTTGTCTGGCCAGTGAATTTGTGAAATAATGGGACATATGCAAAAAATTTTTGCCGTCGGTGATATTCATGGCTGTTATGATAAGCTGTGTGCACTCATGGATAAAATTCCGATAGATATGGAACAGGACCAGTTGCTGTTTATCGGTGATTATATCGATCGGGGGCCAGGCTCCATCGAGGTGTTGGATTATTTGATTGATTTAAAAAAGCGCTCGCCGGGCATTATTTTCTTAAAAGGTAACCATGAGGATATGCTGCAAAATTATTTAGACGGTATAGATCGGTTTACCTATCTGCTAAACAGCGGCCAACAAACCCTGGACGCTTATTTGAACAACCGGGATGCATCTGAAGATTACCCGGTGCCGGCGGCGCATCTTGAATTTCTGAGTGGGTTACGTCTTTATTATCAAACCGAAGATTATATCTTTGTACACGCCGGTCTTCGCGAAAAAATCCCACTCGAATCTCAGAAAGAAGCAGACCTGCTCTGGATCCGGGATGAATTCATTTATTCTGACTACAACTTTGGCAAACGCGTTATATTTGGACATACGCCCTTTAAGGAGCCCTTAGTACAGACCAACAAAATCGGTATCGATACCGGCGCCGTATATGGCAACCAATTAACATGTGTTCAGCTGCCGGAAATGATCTTTTTTTCTGTATAGACTGCTTTGGTGGCTCGGGCTTGACAACCGGCACCTGAATCGCTTAACAATCAGTCATTTTCGTACCGGAAACAGAGGCTCAAAGCCGAATTCGATGATGCTAACATCAATATGAGACGGGGTTCTAAGGAGATTAATGAGGAGGAAAATAGATGCCAGCTAACGTCCGATCCGTCATTATCTTGCTGCTGGTACTGGTGTTCTCCGCCACGGCATTTGCAGAGCGCCTGGCAGTAAAGGCTCCGGTTGCCAATATTCGTTCCGGCCCGGGCACGCGTCACAACATTTTATGGAAGGTAGAGAAATTTTTCCCGCTACTGGTAATTGACAAATCCGGCGAATGGTACCAGTTTAAAGACTTTGAAGATGACAGAGGCTGGGTACATAAGTCGCTGGTAGGCAAAATTCCGGCGGTGATAACAAAAAATGATAAATGCAATATTCGATCCGGTCCCGGCACCACTCACAATGTGCTTTTCACGGTTGAAAAAGGCATACCCTTTAAAGTCCTCAAGCGCCAGGGCAGCTGGATAAACATCGAGCATTCTGATGGGGATAAAGGTTGGATCCATAAAGCATTGGTCTGGTAAAGGGGTAGATCAACATACGTGAAACCATTGGGCAATATAGATAAAGAAAAACAATTGATTGTCGGTGTGGGTTCGGCATTGGTCGATATATTGGCCCATGAAGACGAAGATTTTTTGCAGAAAACCGGCGCCGTCAAAGGTGGCATGACATATGTCAGTAAGGAATTCATTGAAGAAACCGTATCGCTTACAACGCAGCCACCGAGCCTGGTTCCGGGAGGTTCCGCTTGCAATACAGTTGTCGGGGTAGGCAAACTGGGCGGAAAAGCCCGCTTTGTGGGCAAATGCGGCAACGAACAAATGGGACGATTCTTTGAAAACGATTTAAAGCGTCAAAATGTTGAGCCATTACTATTGCGTTCAGACTCACCTACGGGCCGGGTACTTTCCATCATTACACCCGATGCGCAGCGCTCCATGTTCACCTACCTGGGTGCTTCGGCTGAAACAAGACCACAAGATATAACCAAGCAATTCTTTGAAAACGCCGCCATTGTTCATATCGAGGGCTACTTGCTATTCAATCCAGATTTAATCTTACAGGTCTTAGATACGGCCCAGCAGTGCGGTGCAAAAATTTCGCTGGATCTGGCCAGTTATAATGTGGTTGGAGAATCCCGCGAGCTGGTTGACCATATTGTTGAATCATTTGTCGACATTTTGATTGCCAATGAGGATGAGGCCAGGGCCTATACCGGGCATAAAAACGAGTCCCGAGCCATTGGCGCCCTATCTGAAAAAGCCCAGATTGCTGTCCTAAAAGTCGGCGCGCGCGGCAGCTTCATTGCCAGTGATCATCAGATCGTTCGAATACAACCCCAAACCGGAGCCGCTGTGATTGATACGACTGGAGCCGGCGATCTATGGGCCGCTGGCTTTTTATATGGGCTGGTCAACGGATACTCTATGGAACGATGCGGCCAGCTGGGCTCGGCTTGTGGTTTTGAGGTCTGCCAGGTCGTTGGCGCCAATATACCCGAATCGGGCTGGGAAAGAATCCGGAAGTTATTGGAGTGATGGAGTACTGGAGTACTGGAAAATAGATATTCAATGACACTTCAAATTATGCTAAACCAACACTCCAGTACTTCATTACTCCTGCCATTTTTAGAAATAATGCGTGCGCTTATCCATAGCTGTATGATATAAGTTTCGATCTGAACAAAATGATATTTTGGGAGGCTAAATGGCCGCAAAGTACAAAACCCGTAAAGAGCTATTAAAACAGCCGGATGAATTCATAACTTTTACCGGAAAGGCAATTGCCTTTGTCAAAAAATATCAAAATCACCTATCTTACGCGCTCCTGGCAATTGCGGCCTTTGTCTTAATTTTTCTGGGTTACCGTTATTTTGCAGAGCGCGCCGAGATAAAGGCCTTTTCAAGTCTGCAGCAAACCCAGTCTGAATATCAGACATTGAGAGCAGCATCATCATCCGCAGAGGCATACACCAAAGTGTCGCAAGCTTTCCAGAATCTGATCAAAAAGTACGGTGGCAATGCGGGGGGCAAACTGGCCCGGGTAATTTACGCTAACATCAGTTACGATGCGAGCCAATATGATAAGGCCATAACACTTTACAAGCAGTCCCTTAATGACTTTAAGGACGATAACGCCGTATACAGCCTAATTTTGAACAGTCTGGGGTATGCCTATCAACAAATGGATGATCCGCAAAATGCAGCTGTTTATTTTGAACGTGCCACCACACACACGGATTCGATGGTTCGGGAGGATGCGTTGTTAAACCTGGGTTGGATTTACCAAAAATTAGGCGAAGCCGCTAAAAGCCAACAAGCGCTTCAAAAAATCCTGGATGACTACCCAAACTCATTTTATTTTGACATGGTTCAAGAGGAATTAAGTGCTCAAAATCGTGAATCATCCTCCTGAAGACCGCTCCAACAAAGCGACATTTCAAGCCAACCGTTCAGTTGCCTGGTAGCAGCGCTTTAATGCTTAACACCCACTTCTAGATTGTACTTTTTAATTTTCTGATTCAGACCGCTTTTCCCAATCCCCAGCAAATCAGCCGCATGGGATTGAACGTTGTTGCTCATTTTCAGGGCACGCTCAATCATGGTGCGTTCAATCATGGCCAGCGTGTCATAGAGTTTGGCATTAGCCGGTATGCCTTCAAGATGCAATGTGTTGTAAACATTATCTTTAAAACCTTTAGGGAGATCGGAAACCCGGATGGTGTCACCCGCACACAAGATCATCACCCGTTCGATGACGTTTTCCAGTTCCCTAATATTTCCCGGCCAGTTGTAGTCATAAAAAAGCCGGTCAACCTGCTGATCAACACCCATGACCGGCGCTTCGGATTTGCGCTCAGAGGCATATTTTTTTATAAAATGATTCACCAGCAGTCGAATATCTTCTTTACGATCTTTTAAGGGGGGCAAAACAATATGAACCACGTTGAGTCGATAAAAAAGGTCCTCCCGGAACCGATTGTTCATCATTTCCTGTTTCAGATCCTTGTTGGTGGCAGCAATGATACGAATGTCCACTGATATGGTTCGGACACCGCCTACACGCTCAAAAACTTTTTCCTGTAATACCCGTAACAATTTAACCTGTAAATTTGGGGATAATTCCCCAATTTCATCCAAAAACAAAGTCCCGCCGTCGGCCAACTCGAAACGGCCTTTTTTGGTGGCCACCGCCCCGGTAAACGCGCCTTTTTCGTGGCCAAAAAGCTCGCTTTCCAACAAATTTTCAGCAAGTGCCGAACAATTTACAGCCACAAAAGGTTTTTCACGCCGGGTTGAGTTAAAATGAAGGGACCGCGCAATCAGTTCTTTTCCGGTACCGCTTTCGCCTTCAATTAAAACCGTTGCTCCAGAGGGTGCCACTTTCTGGATGGTATCAAAAATATCCCGCATTTTTTTGCTTTTACCAATAATGTTATCGAAACGAAATTGGGATTCAACCGCATCGCGCAAGCGGCGGTTTTCTTTGACCACCTGATACATGGCGATGGCTTTTTTCACATAAATGATCAAACGCTCATTGTCGAAAGGCTTCAGGATATAGGTATAGGCCCCTTTCTGCATGGCCTCAACTGCTTTATCCACCGTGCCGTGGGCCGTCATCATGAGAACCGGCAAATCTGGATCATTTGCTTTTACTTTTTCAAGTAATTCAATGCCGTCCATCCCGGGCATCTTCATATCGGTGAGAATAAGATCCAAATCAGCAGTTTTGTGCAGATCCAACGCCTCCTGACCCCCGGGGGCAGTTAACACCTCATAGCCTTCTTCATCCAGAAGTGCGCTTAAAATGGTCAGATAATTTTTTTCGTCATCAACAATAAGAATGGTTTCCATGGCAAATTAGCTTTGGTTTGAATCATTTTTGGGGTTAGTGGTTGTCACACATATGACCTCAGTTAAAGCCAAATATCAATTTCGCTCTGCAGCCTTTTCGCCCTGTGGTGCCTCATTTTTCGTCTCTGGCTTGAGCGGCAGCTCAACGGTAACCCGCGCTCCAGTGACGGGTCGATTGACTATCTGTATGCTGCCACCATGG
This sequence comes from Desulfobacterales bacterium, assembly GCA_030066985.1. Classification (NCBI taxonomy): domain Bacteria; kingdom Pseudomonadati; phylum Thermodesulfobacteriota; class Desulfobacteria; order Desulfobacterales; species Desulfobacterales bacterium. The sequence goes on along the minus strand of JASJAN010000006.1, from coordinate 58,939 downwards.
GACTCGATGATATTTTTGACAATGCCCAATCCCAGGCCGGTACCTTGCTCTTTAGTGGTAAAGAACGGATCCCAAATTTTATTCATATTCTCGGGCGGAATACCTTGGCCGTCATCATCAAAATGCATCGTTACCCGATGGTCATTGGAACTGACCTCAACAAGGATCCTGCCGCCATCCGGCATCGACTGCATGGCATTTAGCAATATATTCAGAAACGACTGATACAGCATGGCCGAATCAGCCATGATTTCCGGCAAGTCGTCTTGAAAATTAGTCTTGATGACGTGGCCCATTTCCTTATTCTGGACCGCTAGAAAGGCTAAATTTTTATCGATGATGTCTTCCACCCGGCAGGGCGCCATATTCGGATTTCTGGGCTTGGCGTAATTGATAAAATCAGTAATAATTGAATTTAAACGGCTGGCTTCTTCAACAATGATATCCGGAAAGGTATTTTGTGGATCGATTTTGGCTATTTTTTTCTTTAACAGTTCGGCAGAGCTTCTGATAATGCCCAGCGGGTTGCGAATCTCATGCGAAATTCCGGCAGCCATTTCGCCCAAAGATGACAGACGCTCTGCGTGGGCCAAGCGCTCTTTGAGACGCAACCGTTCCATGGCCCGTCGTTGAATGATCCCTTCACCCCTCTTCACCACAAACACCAGCACCACAAAAAGCGCGCCCATCAGCAGCGTGCTGGTGATGACGACCAGAATCTGTATCTGAAAAATAGTTTTATAATCTTCAGACAGATCCTGCGCAATCTCGACCACACCAAGGATCTGCCCTGAAATTTTGCCCAGCTGCGGTTCCCAGCGCAATGGGGCAAAGGTGATTAGTTGAACATTCTTAGGAAAACCCAGCAAAATTTGTAAAAAATTTCCCCGTTGAACCAGTTTGTGGTTCCATTTGCCCGACCGCGCCTGCAAATAACCAGTGCCACCGTAGTTTTGACGACCGATCAAATACTGATCAAAGCTATAAGAGATCTCATTGTCCATACTGTAGATATTGATCTTGTCGACCTCAAAGCTATGCATTGTGCTGCGCACCACGTTGTCCATGCGCTCAAACTGCTCCCGGTTGCTCAATCGGATTTTACCGTACATCAACCCCACGGGAACAATGAACTGCACAAAAACCTGGTGGTTCAGATTTTCGATCATTACATGCGCATAGTCCTCGCTTTTTTTACGCTGCATGGATTTTACCCAATGCGTATTAAGCGCTGAGAATATAATGGTCGCCAAAAAAATAACCACCAGTCCACTGAAGGCAAAATATTTGACCAGGCGAAAAGGTTTGAGTTTATCTTCTGGTAATTTGGGTTCCATTAGTAAAAATTTTAATAATATCAATGGCTCTTTAGGAAGCGGGTTAAGAATACTAATTTTTCAAGTCAAGTTAAAGCTTTTTCCGTTTAAGTTGGAAATTATTTGACCGCTTCTACCAAAAATTTGACGCTGTACCTGGACATTATTGCCCAGCTTCTGCAAAAAATGACCCTACCCTCAAATGTATTATCAAAAGCACCTGCAATGTCATTTTTTAAATAACTGTAATTATTATTTAATTCAATAATTTGGTGGCTGGTCTATTTATCTATATGTATTGGCGCAAAACTTGCAAGGCAACTGTCCAGCATCACAATATAACACGCAAAATCGGTTTTACCAACAAGGTGGCCAATTCATTGTGCTGCCTGGAAGCCATTCAAACCGCAAAAAGGAGGCATACGGATCAGCCAGACAATTTGACACAGCTGACAATATTCACATCGGCTGCAAATGTTTCTCTACCAGATACGGTAATTAAATATAATTAAGCTACAAAATAACATAACTAATTGTAATTATATATGTTTTATATATAACTGCTTGACTCCTATAGGATTATATGCGAAAATTTAGTTAATTAACACTTATTTATGATCAAATCCCATTTAAAATGTTTTCGCATCCATTATAATCCGTACTTCAAAATAGGAAATCCTTGATCCATGGCCAGTAAAAATCGCTTAAAGGAAACCAGAGAATCATTGCTTATGAGCAAAGCTGAGCTTGCCCGGGAAGCACGGGTTTCACCCATTACAATTGCCCGCATTGAAAAGGGCATGCCATGTCGCATGGAAACCAAACGTAAAATTATTTTGGCATTGGGCCTTAAAATAACCGATAAAGACAAAATATTTAAGGACTAAGAGCATCTCATGGTATTTAGTAAAAAAGACACCCTAGTCGGACTCGACATTGGATCCCGCTCCTTAAAGGCGACTGAAATCTCGGAGTCTAAACGCGGCCGAGAATTAAAACGCTTCGGCATGACCGACATTCCCCATGGTGCCATTGAAGACGGCAACATCAATGACCCGGAATCGGTCGCTGAAGCGATTCGCCAGCTTTTTAAAGGCTATAATATTAAGGAGCGCAATGTGGCCATATCCATTGGCGGCTATTCAGTTATCGTCAAAAAAATCGCTGTCCAAACCATGGACGAAGAGCAACTGCAAGAAACCATTCATTTTGAAGCTGAGCAATACATCCCTTTTGATATCAGCGATGTAAATCTGGATTTTCAGATACTGGGGCCAAACGAAACCAACTCCAATCAAATGAATGTGTTTCTGGTCGCTGCCAAAAAAGAAATGGTCGATGACTATTATAACCTGGCAAATCTGGCCGGCCTTAATCCCTGCATCATTGATGTTGAAGCCTTCGCCCTGCAGAATTCATTTGAGGTCGGTTATGACCCCGGCGAAGATAACATTGCATTGATCGATATTGGCGCCAGCAAGACGTCTTTGAATATTCTCAAAGGCAATAACTCTGTGTTCATGCGCGATGTCTCTTTAGGCTGCAGCCAGATCAATCAAAAAATTATTTCTTTGGTCGACTGCAGTTTTGATGAGGCTGAACAGCTTAAATTCGGCGACAATCCGGATCGTCTGTCAGCAGAAGATTTAAAGGGCATTGTGTCATCGGTGGTTGCCGACTGGTGTACTGAAATAAGACGTGCGCTTGATTTTTTCTACTCCACTTACCCGGATGATCAGATCAAGCGTATTATTTTGAGCGGAGGTGGCGCCAGTATCGGCGAATTTCGTGAATTGCTGGGTGTCGAGGCATCCGCTGAAGTAGAAACCATTGATCCATTTAAAGGCATCTATGTAGGTGACCGTTTTGATTCAGAATTTATCAAACAAGTTGCCCCCCAGGCAGCCATCACCGTGGGGCTGGCATTGAGAAAAGTGAATGACAAATGATACGAATTAATCTGCTCCCTTTTCGGGCCGACCGTAAAAAAGAAAACGTCCGCCGCCAAGTATCGTTATTTTTGCTTTCGTTGGCGTTAGTGCTGATTATCGCGTTTTATTATAATTTTTCTCTGGGTTCTAAAATCAGCAGGTTTAACAAAAAAATAAAAAACACCAACGCCGAATTGACAAAATACAACGAAATCAACAAGGAAATTGCTCGTATCCGTCAGAATTTAGAAAATCTGCGGAAAAAAATGGCCGTGATCGAGCAACTTGAATCGGATCGCCACGCACCGGTGGTTTTAATGGATACCATAACTCAGGTATTGGTCGCCAAGCGCATGTGGTTAACCGAATTGGCCGTGCAAGAAAAAACGGTAAGAATCACCGGAATCGCACTGGATGAAAAAACAGTGGCAGATTTTATGGTTCGTCTTCAAAAGAGCGGTTTATTTAGCAATGTCGAGCTAAAAACGGTAAGACGCCAAGAGGTGCAGAAAACAAACTTAAAAAGTTTCCAAATTGTCTGCACCAAAGTGCCGCCACAAAAACCCCAATCCGCAAATAAACGTAAGCCGAGGGTCAAAACATAATGAATCCAACACAGGGAACAACTTCAGGAGTTGATGCCTTTTTCGCCAAGATCGAAAAAATATCAAAGATCCAACGGATCCTGATTTTTTCAGGTGTCTTTATTGCGATTATCGCCATTTTTGTTTTTGTACTTTACAAACCCAAATTAGCGGAAATTAGCAAGCTGGATAAACAGCTCAAGACCCTGGAGAAAAAACTGAAAGTTGCTAAGCAAAATGCGGCCAATTTAGAAAAGTTTCAAAAGCAAATGCAAGAAGCCGAGGTGCAATTTAAAACCGCAATGAGAGCTCTGCCTGAAAGAGAAGAGATCCCTTCATTGTTGACCAGTATTTCCAGATCCGGCCAGGACGCGGGGCTGGAATTTTTATTGTTTCAGCCCAAGTCCGAAGTGCGTAAGGAATTTTATGCTGAAATCCCTGTGGAGATGAGTGTCAAAGGTGGTTATCACGATCTGGCAGTTTTCTTCGACAAGGTTGCGCGCCTGTCTCGTATTGTCAACATCAGAAATATTTCGATGAAACGCGCAGGGGATACATTGGACCTGAACACATCCTGCACAGCGGTGACCTATAAGTTTGTGGAGCCGCCTCCGCAAAAACAGACGAATAAGCGAAAGAAGAAAAAACGAAAATAATAACCCCAAATGTAATTGACACCCTTGCTGAAAAGTAATGAAATGCCATGAAAAAAAATCTGATTCTTATTTGTAGTTTGGCTTGTTTGATTGGCTTTGTGACCGTTATGCTGGGTTGCGACCAAGCGTCGAAAGAGCCGCGCAAACCCAAGATCGTTACGAAAAAAATCAAGCCCGCGAAAAAGAAAACCGGGCCTCCGCCGCGGAAAACGTCGACAGTAGCGCAGCCTGCACCCAAGCCCGAACCACCGGCCCCTGAGAAACAGCCGCCTGAGACGCCAAAGCTGGCCCAAAAACCGCCGCAGTCAGCGGCACAGCCGCCAGAGACGAAAACGACAAACCTTTCGTTAGCGCCCAAGTCGGACATTTCTAAAATCCAGCCAGCATCTTCGGGGCAATCGGGTAGCCAAACCGCACCCGAGTTGCCGGCAGGGTCTGCCGGCGATCAGGCCATAGCTGCTGCGAAGGCATCAAAGGGGCGCCCAATATATAACCCCAGAGGTAAAGTGAATCCTTTTGAACCATTGTTCCGCGAAAAACCGACTGTGGCCATGGCAAAGTCAAAACGTAAAAAAAGAATACCGCGCACACCACTGGAAAAAATTGACCTCAGCCAGCTCAGACTGGTGGGCATTATTCTGGCCTCAAGCGGCAATAAGGCTTTGGTCGAAGAGTCCAATGGCAAAGGTTATGTCATCCGAAGGGGAACTTATATCGGAACCAACGCCGGCAAAGTGGTCAAAATTCAGCGCGATAAAGTTATAGTTGCCGAAGAATATGAGGATGTTGTCGGCAATGTGAGCCTCAGAAATAAAGAACTAAAACTTCCGAAGCCTCCTGGAGAATTTTAAGGTGATTAACCAATTTATAAGTCGACGAAATCTATCTATAGTGATCCTCTCGCTGGTGGTGCTGATGGCCTGGTTTGCCGGATGCGCCTCCAATAAAACAGCTGATATCAAAGATGTGGGCGACAAGCGCATTACCGCCATTACCGCTGACATCAGCGCCGGTCAGGTGATGGTTACCATCGATGGAAACCAACCGCTGACCTATACCGCCATCAAGCAGGTGTTTCCGCTGGGGGTGCTGTTTCACTTTCCCGACACCTCTTTAGATCAGGTCAGCTCGGTAACCACGCCGCCGTCCAATGATATCATCGTCTCGGTCAAGGCCAGCGAACTGGTTGAAGGCGAATCAACCACTTCACGGATTTTCATTGCCTTGAAAACCGATGCGCCCTATGACCTCAAGCCGCAAAATTCGGCACTGCTGGTATCGTTTCCCAATGCGACTGCGGGTTCAGCGGCGGCACCGGCGCCGATCAGCGAAAAGCCGCTGGTGCAGCAGCCTGCGCCGCAAAAGGTTAAATCGCTGAAAGATCTGCCGGCCGCCAGCCGTTTAAAAACTGTGACCGCCACTCCGATGAAAAACAGTGTGGTGGTCAATGTCAAAGCCGACGGGGTGATTAGAGACTATAAAGCGTTTACCATTGACGGCAAACAACCCCGTATTGTCATCGACATGTTTAGCCTCAAAAGCCCGTATAAAGGCGAGCAGCGCCAGGCGGTCAAATCCCCTTATGTGAATCAGGTTCGTCATTTTGGGCACAGCGGCAAGGTTCGTCTGGTACTGGATGCGCCCAAGGCCTCTTTGGCCAAATATTCGGCCGCCCCGGCTGAAAACGGGCTGCTGATCCATGTGGGCAACGCGCCCAGGGCCGCAGCACCCAAAAGCGCGCCGGTGGCCAAAAGCGCAGCGGCAAAACCGATGGTGGCAAAAAAAGAAACACCGGTGAAACCGGAAGAAACGAAAAATGATACCCCGATGAAACCGGCCGACAAGGCTTCCAATACAAGCGAAGCCCAACCTGTCGTTCTGCCGGGCAATGCAGCCTGGGTCAATCGGATTGATTTTTCCAGCGAGGAGGCTGGCACCTCAGCGCTGATCATCGGAACCACCACGCCGGTAAAGTATGATCTGCAAAAAGTCGGCCCCAAGCGCCTGCACCTTAAGCTGTTTAACACCAGCCTGCCGGAATATCGCAAGCGGGCTTTGATCACCACCCGCTTTGAAAGCGCGGTGGATCGGGTCACACCGGTTCAAACAGCCGAAATGAAGAGCGATTCTGTGTTTACCATCGAATTGCGCGAGGCGGTACCTTATAAAATGGTGCAACAAAACAAAACGCTGCGACTCGAATTTGCGGCCTCGGCTATTCCGCCCAAACCCTATGAAAATGCTGATTTGCCCGAGTGGAAAACCGTTCTGGCTGACGCGCCGACAACCGCTGCCCAGAAAGCTGGCAAAGGCGACAGCCAGATGGCACCGGAAGCAAGGAAAAAGTCATCTCAAAAGGACGTGCTCAAAACCGATCAGGCCCAAACCGCCGAAGAACGGCTGGCCATCATTGCTCCTGAGCAAAAATATACCGGAGAAAAGATCGCTTTTGATTTTTACGACATGGATATTCGAAACGTCTTTCGTATCCTCAGGGAAATCAGCGGCAAAAGTTTTGCGATCGACAAAAATGTCAGCGGCAAGGTTAGCCTTAAATTTTCGAAACCAGTGCCGTGGGATCAGGTGATGGAGCTGTTATTGAAAATGAACCAGCTGGGGATGACCATGGAGGGCGACATCATCCGAATCGCAACGCTCAGCACCCTTGCCCAGGAAGAAAAACTCAAACAGGCCCAGTTAAAGGCTGCCCAGCAGGCCCAGAAACAGGCCGAAGCACTTGAACCGTTGTTTACCGAATACATTCCGATTAGCTACTCCAATGCCACCACGGAAGTGTTGCCGCATTTAGAGACCATTTTGACTGCAGAACGCGGCAAAGCCAATGTGGATGAACGCAACAATCAAATCATCATTACCGATACGGCCCTCAAGATTAAGCAGGCCAAAGAGATTGTCGAAAAAATCGATACTGTTACCCCCCAGGTGGTCATTGAAGCCCGGGTTGTGGAAGCCAACACCAACTTCACCAGACAAATCGGCTTTGATTGGGGCGAGGTCACCCTGGGAACATTTAACGTGCCCTACACCAGCAACTGGGTCGCAGGCCCGACAGTGTTTACGGCCGACAATATTCCGCCAACGCTGGTGGAGACGGCATCGTTGCAGTTTAGTCTTTTTAAAACCGCCGGCACGGACTTTTCCATCGTGGATGCTACTTTGGCAGCCAGTGAGGTCGAAGGTAAAACCAATATCCTTTCTTCACCCAAGATTGTCACCCTGGACAACAAAAAAGCCAAAATCAAACAGGGGTTTGAAGTCCCCTATCTGGAGCGAGACTCTTCAGGGAATGCCTCCGTCAGATTTAAGGATGTCGATCTGCTGCTGGAGGTTACCCCGTCGGTTACACCAGACCGTCGCATCACCATGACGATCTTTGTCACCAAAAACGACCTGGTGGACCCCTCTGCTGATGAACCGGCGCTGTCAACCAACGAGGCCGAGACCGAAATATTGGTTGATGACGGCGATACTATTGTCATCGGCGGCATCCTCAAATCAACGCTTAATTGGACGGAAAGAGGCATTCCGGGATTGCGTCGAATGGGCGTGCTGGGTTGGCTGTTTAAATTTCAGGAAGAAACCGATATTAAAAACGAACTGCTGATTTTTCTGACGCCGAGAATCATTCAGCTCGAACAAAAGCGTCTTTCATAGCCTACATTGAGCGTTTCAGATTTTAAAAATGACATGTTGATTTCATAAGTGTCAAAACCAGCAGAGCCGGCAGCGTCCCAGAAGATAGCGTTAAAAAAGCGAATGCGGTCCTTGATCTACAGCAAGGCCGCATTCGCTTTTTTATAAACATAGAATTGGCTTTTAATGCTTAGATTTTTTCCGATAGCACGACGCAATTCGCTTCAAAAGTGGAGCGTACACGATAGTACGTGAGCATTTTGAAGCGGATTGCAACACAGCTAGCGGGAAAAAGATAGGTATTAAAAGCCAATTCTAAAGATATTTTTTGACTTCCCTAGCCCCCTGCTCCGCTTGATCAGCCAGTCCGGTTTCCGGAGCCAGCTCTATGACCTTCTGATAGGAACGATAGGCTTTATCAAACTCCAACGCCACCTGATAGGCCCTGGCCAATTGAAAATGCAAGCGCGCAAATTCAGGTTCTATGCGCACGGCTTTTTCTAATTTTTCGACCGCTTCGGGCACCCGCCCCATGGCGATATAGGTTTCAGAGATTCCCTGAAGCGCCTTGACAAAATCAGGCTTGATCTTTAGTGCCTGCTGATAATTTTTTTCCGAACGCTTTAATTCACCTTTGTAATAATAGGCATTGCCCAGGCCGGTATAAGCAAAGTGCGGGGTGGCATACAGGATATCATTGATGACCTTACGATAATAAAATATGGCCTGGTCCCAGTCCTTTTTTCCGGCATAGGCATTGCCCAGGCTGTTCATTGCAGGTCCATAGGTGGGACTCAGCTCCAAAGCCTTTTTATAGTGCACGATCGCTTCGTCATACCGTTCTTTGAATGCGTATAACAGACCCAGGTCATATTGCAGCAAATGATCATCCGGGTATTTCGCCTCGGCCTTTTTTAACTCCTTTAGCGCACCAGAAAAATTGCCCTGTTGTAAATAGGCTTCGCCGAGCCGTCGGGCAACCTCGGCCTCCTTTTTCTGTTTCTCAATATCCTTTGTTGCGCACGCCGCAACGACACCCAATAGAATAATACATCCAAAAGATATTATTAAGTTTCGTTTCATTAGTGGTTACCTCAACTTTATTGCATAGCCTGAAAGTGCGATACCAATTTGAAAGAATGACATTTTCCGTGTGATCCCGCGGCAGCCCAAAGTGGAATAATGGAATGTGGGAATGATGGAATATTATTTATAATGAATGATATCTATATCTTAATTGACTTGTCAATATGAAATTCACCCTGAGGCCATTCTCACGTTAGCGCCAAGCTAAAGCGCCAATATGACAACATCCTAAATGACGTGTGGTTTTCTACCGCTGCCCAATGGACGCTACCCCGAAACAGGTGTTATCGCAAAAGGCCAATTGTTACCCTTAGCGCTTTTTAAGTTTCAAATGACCGGCAATGTCTTTCGATACCCGGCGTACAAACGCTTTAAAATCTTTATCCGACAACGATTTACCCGCTGTCGGCACCTGTTTGAGACCTTTGGGATGAACATAAATTGGGGCGTTGATCAAGTCCGTGTCGGTTTCGACATTATACTCCGGTGGAAACTGCTGTTCAAAATACATTTCCTGAAATTCAGCAAATTTTAATGCGTGTGCGGTGGATTTGACAATCGCCACATCACTGTTGGATACAATGCCGCGGTCCACGGCATCGACCAGGCCCGCCAGCGATTCCCCACCATGCGTGCAGGCAATGTGCCCGTTGCGATTGGCAATGATTTCCCAGTCCATGATGTCCTGCTCGGCGACCTCAATAAAAAAAACCTGCTGCTGGCCGGCCAGCTGATTGTAACGTTCCACCAGATGAATCACCCGGGGCATTGAGACCGGGTTGCCGATCATTGCTGCCTGAGCCACACTGGGTTTTACGGTAACCGGTTTAAATTGGCGTTTATCGATAGCCGGCTCCAGGTAATAGCGATAGACAGGATTGGCATGTTCGGATTGCACACCCAGTATTTTGGGCAGCCCGCCGATAACACCGGCTTCATAAAATTTTAAAAACCCGCTCATGACCGCAGTGATATTGCCGGCATTGCCAATGGGCACCACCACCGCTAAATGGGACACATCATATTCAAAGTCCTGAGCAATCTCATAACAATAGGACTCCTGGCCCAGGATGCGCCAAGCATTTTTCGAATTTAAGAGGGCCACATTATAATTATCCGATAAAGCCTCAACCACCTTCATGCAGTCATCAAAAACGCCGGGAATTTCAAAAACCGTCGCACCGCTGCCCAGCGGTTGGGAAAGCTGCTGGGGGGTTACTTTTTTATGGGGCAATAGCACAGCGGACTTGATTTGCGGCGCTAGATAAGATGCATACAATGCCGCAGCGGCAGAGGTGTCGCCAGTTGAGGCACAGATGGCCAAGACATCAGACACTTTTGCAGCGCGCACCATCATATTAATGTAACTGAAGGCGCTCGCCATACCGCGATCTTTAAATGAGGCACTGGGGTTCTGACCGTCATTTTTAAAAAAAAACCGCAAACCAACCTTTTCTTGTAGTCGGGCATTGGCTTCGACCACCGGGGTATGACCCTCTCCCAGGTAGACGACTGCTGCCAACGGTATCACTGGCCCGATAAACTCGTGATATCGGTAAATACCCTTTAACGCCGGAATACTGAGCAGCTTTCGATAATCAAAAATCCGGCGCCATGTCGCCCCTGAAATTCGGGATAACCGGCTAGAATTCAGATCATGAATCAAAAAAACCTGCCCGCAGGCCGGGCAGACATATAAAAGCTCTTCAATGCCGAATTCCTGCCCACAGCCCAAACAGCGATAAACCAGCTGGCCTTCATGCTGAGGCAGGATTTGAGATCGGATCTCTTCGGGAAGATCGTCCAGTTTCACGGTTGAATTGTTTCCATTCCACTCATGTAAGGTTGCAGCGCAGCGGGGATCGACACGCTGCCGTCTTCTTGCTGGAAGTTTTCAATGATTGCGGCCAGACAGCGGCCCACCGCAAGCCCGGATCCATTGAGTGTATGGACGAGCTCAGTCCCTTTTTGGCCTTTTTTCTTATAGCGGATGTTTGCGCGGCGTGCCTGAAAATTTTCAAAATTGCTGCAGGATGAAATTTCACGATAAACACTTTGGGCCGGCATCCAGACCTCAAGATCATAGGTCTTGGCAGCCGAAAAGCCAAGATCCCCGGTACACAGCTCAATGACTTGATAGGGAAGTTCAAGTTTTTTCAAAATGGTTTCGGCATTAGCGCGCAGCGATTCAAGTTCGTCATAGGAGCTTTGCGGGGTAGTAAATTTGACCAGTTCAACCTTGTTAAATTGATGCTGGCGAATTAATCCGCGCGTATCTTTACCGTATGATCCTGCTTCAGATCTGAAGCACGGCGTATAGGCCGTGTAATAAATCGGCAGCTGCGCTTCAGCCAAAATTTCGTCCTGATGAATATTGGTGACCGGCACTTCGGCAGTGGGGATCAGATAGTAATCCCAGTCTACCAATTTAAACAAATCTTCTTCAAATTTCGGTAGCTGGCCGGTATGCGTCATGCTCTGTCGGTTGACGATAAAAGGTGGCAGTGTTTCTGTGTAGCCATGCGCCTGGGTATGAATATCGAGCATAAAATTAATAAGTGCCCTTTCCAGGCGGGCACCGGCACCATAGTAAAGCGGGAAACGCGCCCCTGTAATTTTTGCAGCCCGCTCAAAATCCAGGATTCCGAGCTGGGTTCCAATGTCCCAGTGCGCTTTGGGTTCAAACTCAAACGCTGGGGGTTCACCAACGGTCTTTATAACAGGGTTGTCGGCTTCATCCTTGCCCACCGGTACCGATGAATGGGGAATATTCGGCATTCCCAGCAACATTTTTTCGAGTGTTTCCTGAGTATCGGCCAGCGACTTATCCAGCGCTTTAATCTTGGCTGAAACCTCGCGCATCTGGGTTACAGGGGTATCTGCATTTTCACCGGCTTTTTTCATTTCCGCGATCTGGTCGGAAACCACATTGCGATTATGCCGTAAGGCTTCTAGCTCTTGCAATATGGCCCTGCGTTCCTCGTCGCAAGATGTAAAGGCATCCAGGTCAATCGCATAACCCCGCGCGCTTAACGCATCTTGCACGGCAGCTAAATTTTGCCTAACAAACTTGATTTCCAGCATTTCTTTCCTTATAATGGAAGGTTCACATGATGAAAATCATCCAATCCCTTTGTCGGGCAGATGGATGAAACATTGGCGCAATTAGCATGGTCGTGCTGTATAGTCAATGATTATTGACGATTAGCACAGCATCCCCTTTATATCCGAAACCATTCAAACTTGCAGCAGGAGTTATCAGATGGAGGAAATTCAAATCACCAAAGGTCAGATTCGTGAAGAAGTTGCCCAGAAACTTGGTGCCCTCTCAACCAAAGAAATCGCTGAAAAAACAAAAGCCATTGAAAACAGACTCTTTGATTTTGCCAATTTTCTCGAATCCAAAATTGCGCTGATGTATGTGAACAATGAACACGAAGTCCCAACCGGAAACATTCTCCTGCGCGCATTTCAGTATAGCAAAATTGTTGTATTGCCAGCTTATAACCCTGAAAATTATGAAATGCTTTTGAAAAAAGTCGACAACCTTAAAAAAGACCTTCAAATAGGTCCCCGCAATATTGCACAGCCCCATGATACCCGCTGCAAGATTGTTCCGATTGAAAAGATCGACATCGCCATCATTCCGGCGGTGGCCCTGGATGAGAAAGGGGGCAGGATCGGTTCCGGGGAAGGCTATTATGACCGCTTGATCCCCAATCTGTCTATTACCACCCGCAAGGTGGCGCTTGCCCTCGAAGCGCAAATAATTCCGCAGGTACCCATTGAAGCGCACGACAAACACGTTGATATTATCATCACAGAAAACCGCGTCATCTATAAAATTTAAAATCCCCGGCCACTGGCATCTGCCAGGCCCTTTTATGAAGTGCCCGTCTGAGGGTTTAACGCCCAGCCCAGCTTCTGTAAACTGGCAGCTTCACCAACTGCGATGACCGTATCATTGGGTTTGATGACGGCGTCAAAAGAGGGATTAAACTGCATACTGCCATCGGGCTTTTTTATGGCAATAATGATTAGATTGTATTTTTGCCGTATACCAGAATCTTTCAACTCGATATTAACCAGTTCTGAGGTTGAGCTTACCGGTATTTCCTCCATCTGTATATCCTTATGGCGTTGGGCAAAGGCCAATTCCAGAAACGAGGTCACCGTCGGACGGATAATGCGATTGGCCATGCTCATGGCCCCCATCACATAAGGCGATTCCACCATGTTGGCACCGGCAGCGCGCAATTTAATAATGGCGTTTCTCTGACTCGCGCGGGCCATAATGAACAACTGCGGCGCCAATTGTTTAGCGGTCAGCACCAAAAAGACATTGTCCGTATCGGTCGCCAACACAGCGACCAGTCCACGGGCGCGTTTGATGCCGGCTTTTAAAAGATTGTTTTCATCAGTGGCATCATCGGCAATGTAAAGAATATCATCTTCATCCATCGCGGAAATTCGTTCTGAGGATTTTTCGATAACAGCCACCTCGATGTCGGCTTTTTTTAAATGGCGACAAAGCACCCGACCGATACGCCCATACCCACAAACAATATAGTGATTTTTTAACCGGTTTATCTTTTTATCCAACCTGCGCCTCCCCATGATTATTCTGATGCGGCCCTCAACCATAAACTGTACCACGGCTGCGGCAACATAGAGGGAAAATCCGACGCCGCTAAAAACGAGTAAAATCGTAAATATGCGTCCGGTTTCACCCACCTGGTTGACTTCTTTAAAACCGACGGTGGAAATGGTGATCACCGTCATATAAATGGCATCGGTAAACGGCCAGCCTTCTATGGCCATGTACCCGATGCTTCCTACAGCAAGTATCAGAATCGATATCAATATGCAGTAAATTAAATGTCGCGTGCCGTCCATGCACAGTCCCAGCCATATGGCATCTGAAGTTAACGGATCCTATAATTATTGTAGTATTTTACCAAAGGATCAAGGTCTTTTTTAAACAAAGGGGTTTGCCGGGATCATTAACCGCACCATAGCTTAAAGCCGTCTGTATGAATCATCGGATGAATGCCCCGGGCATACTTGACCTGAATGTGCTGAGTTGGTAGATAATCAGTCATGAATAAAGAAGCCATGAAATATGAGCGCCAAAGAGAGGAAATGGTACGCCAGCAGCTCAAACCGCGAGGCATACATGACGCCAATGTCTTGGAAGCACTTGGCACCGTACCCAGACACCTGTTTGTCAGTGAAGCGTTAAGAGATCAGGCTTATGGCGATTACCCGTTGCCCATTGGCGAACAGCAGACCATTTCCCAGCCTTACATTGTGGCCGAAATGACCCAGGCATTAGAGCTTTGCAAAGATGACCGCGTTCTGGAAATTGGAACCGGATCCGGATATCAGGCAGCCATTTTAGCAGAGATTGTCTTCCGGGTATACACCATCGAACGAATCCGGGCGCTCTATATTCAGGCACGCAATCTGCTAGATAAACTCCATTATCATAATATCGTCATGCGCTGCACCGACGGCACAGCCGGATGGCAGGATGAAAGTCCCTTCGATGCCATCATGGTCACTGCGGGTGCGCCGGAGGTTCCGACAAAATTGCTGGACCAGCTGGCCGAGGGTGGGCGTATGATCGTGCCGGTAGGCAACCAACACTCCCAGGATTTGATCAAAATTACCAAAGATAAGATGGGTATCCACAAATCGAATCTGGGAGGATGCCGGTTTGTCAAACTAATCGGGGCACAGGGTTGGAAAGAAAACCGATAAATCGTCCATAACCACAAAGACAGAAAAACACACAAAGGCTCTTTTCTGTCGTTCTTTTGTTTTATTTGATTGAGATCTTTGCGGCATTGTGATGTTATCCTTGCATTTATCCCGCAGCATGCGGGTTTTTTTGCATATAACGGGTGAGCGGTCAATGGATTCGATGGCATTGGATCTGAAATAGAAAATGAAGCAGGATAAATCGGTGAAAACAAAAACACAGCTGACGTGGAAAGAAGCGTTTTTTGCAGGTCCAGGACCAGATTCGCTTAAAAAGGCATGTGTTTTGTCCTTAAAAGGACTGTGTATGGGTTCGGCTGATGTGATCCCTGGCGTTTCCGGCGGCACCATAGCGCTTATAACCGGAATATATGAAGATCTGATCAAAGCCCTTAAATCACTGGATTTAGCAATGGTTAAAAAACTGCTGCAGCTTGACGTGAAAGGTGCCGTGGCGGGTATTCACATCCGTTTTTTACTATCATTGTTTGTTGGAATCGGCATTGCCATCATCAGCCTGGCAAGACTGATGAATTTTTTGATCAATCATCATGCCGTATTGACCTGGAGTCTTTTTTTCGGTCTGATTGCGGCATCCATCCTGGTGGTCAGCCGGCAGGTGACCGCCTGGACACTGCGCAACAGTATCAGCCTGGCGGTTGGAATTGCCGTTGCCGCCTTCATTATGAATCTAATACCAATAACAACCCCCGAGGCGCTGTGGTTTATATTCTTGTGCGGCATCATCGCCATTTGTGCCATGATTTTACCCGGCATCAGCGGGGCCTTCATTTTGTTGATCTTGGGCAAATATGAGTTTATCACAGCCACCCTAAAAAATCCGTTTGTACCGCAGCACTTCATTATTATCATCGTATTTTGTCTGGGATGTATGGTTGGACTGCTCAGTTTTTCCAGACTGCTCAACTATTTCCTCAAGAATTTCCGTGGTCTGACCATGGCGTTTTTGACCGGTTTGATGGTTGGCGCCATGCCCAAAATTTGGCCGTGGAAACAAATATTAGCAGCCGAAAAAATTAACGGAAAACCGCATGTCACCTGGGGTCCCAATATCATTCCCGATACGCTGAACACGGAAGTACTTTTTGCCATCGCTCTAGCGATCATCGGGTTTTTAGCGGTAATGGCGATTGAGCGCTTGGCCAGAGACAGGAAAAACGACTAAGGCGTAAAACCGCTTCAACTCTTTGCGTCTTTGCCAGAAAACCCAATATGCATTCACTTTAATTGATCGGGGCTGCTTCTTTGGTCAGGCGATCAATTAGCCGGCAATAGAAATGATCTTTCAAATCTTTGAAGTGGTTGCTGATAGTGGGCTAAGAAAGGCGTACCGCTTTTCCAGCTCAGGAAAAGCTTTTAAGCGCGATGACTTTGCAGAAGGTATTTAACTGCCAAAGATCCATCCAGCTGTCCGATTGAGTTAACCTTTAATCGATGGTCCGTTTAGTTTTTCCCGCTTTGCTCAGAATTTGAAACCAGACCGAATTTATCTCTCAGCTTTTTCTGCACCAACCGGGGGACCATACCGTCAATATTGCCGCCGAATTGAATGGCTTCCTTGATAATGGAAGAGCTGGTAAAAATCCAGCGCAATCCGGTCATAAGAAATACGGTCTGCACCTCGCGATTGAGTCGTCGGTTCATCAAGGCCATCTGGAATTCATACTCAAAATCTGACATGGCGCGCAGCCCCCGGAGGATGGCATGTGCTTTTCGTTGCGCGGCATAGTTGACCAGAAGACCATCAAAGCTATCGATTTCAACGCCTTTAAATTTCTTCAAGCAATCTTTAAGCATCTCCAATCGTTCTTCGAGGCCAAAAAGATACTCCTTGTTCGGATTATACAGAATGGCAACGATAATTTTATCAAATATTTTTAAGCCTCTTTCAACAATGTCAAGATGGCCGTTGGTCACCGGATCAAAGGATCCGGGGTAAATCGCGATTTTAGGCATCTGTTATCATTCCTTTTTATTTGGGGTTCGGCGGCAATGGAAAGGACAAGCGGCATATATAAAATGATGATAGGACCAATTAATACCTGAATTTTGCACGAGTCGGAGGCTTTCATATGCAAGGCACTTAAGGGCGAAGCTATAGTGAACTATGCTTCGCCCTTAATAACACAGCAGATGAAAGCTTCCGGCTCGCCCGATTTGTTTGGGCTTGTTGTCTCGTCGTCGCTCAAAAAGCGAAGTCGAAAGCTCAAAGCCAAACCCAGATAGTGAAAATTAATGCGATAAAATGATTTCCATCCTTTATACCTAATTGGTAATTTGAATGACTTCTATGATTCGTCTAACTGGCTATCATTAATCTATAATAAGAATTTCGCATTAATTTTCATGCAGGATTCAGGTAATAAATCAAATTCATAACATATAAATTAAAAAAGAGACAAGCGTTTTTCCATATCTGCGCTGGTCAGTGCATTTGAACTCAGATTGGTTTTCCGGTAGCGGCTCAAGCGGCGAGTGTTCAATGGTCAGCTGAGCGCCGTTGCCCAGGCATTTGCTCACACTCAGATGTGATAAGGTTGGCTGAATCATATTCTGATGGTAGGGCGGATCTATAAAAATAAGATCAAAGGCGAGTCTGTGCGAACGAAGAATGTTTAAATTGTCTTTTATATTCCATTTGACGGTGCTGGCCCTGCTCTCCAGCGAACAACTTTTTAAATTTTTTGCCAAGGCAGCCAAAGCTGTTTTCTGGTCGTCTACAAAAAAAGCAAATTGGGCACCCCGGCTTAAAGCCTCAATTCCCATTGCACCGGTTCCGGCATACAGGTCTAAAACACGGGCCCCCTGAACGCTTTGGCCCAGTATATTAAAAATGGATTCCCGCACCCGATCGGCGGTCGGTCTTGTTTCCTTCCCGGCCACGGTCACCAATTTTCTGCCCTTCAATTTCCCCCCGATAACGCGAATGGTCATATTCAAAAAAAGCCTTCCAAAATATGAGAGCTCAAAGTCTAAAGGGTCATGTTGTTTTCTGAAAGACGCTATGCAGAAAATATACCCCCGATGTATGGTGTGGCCTGATGTTTGGGATGTACGCCAAGCAAGCCTTTGGATTCGGCAAACTGTGGCTATAATCCCAAATATCAGGCCACTGGCAATGGGCCAATCATAGCGTCCGAAAGAAAATTATATGACCCTTTCAATTTTTTACACGTATTTATGAGGTGCAACACTAATTAAGAGATTTTATCTTCTTGTGCAAATAACTCCTGCCCACCTTCATGGCCTTGGCGGTTTTGGTGATATTGTTCTCATTTTGAACCAGTTTTATTTTGATAAATTCCTTTTCAAACGCTTTTTTGGCTTCTTTGAAATTATCCAATTTCATAAACGGTGCCGAAGCCGCAAAGGATGGGTTGGTCAAGCCACCGGGGCGATATGAATCCGGTATGTCAGTTGCATCAATAACATCTTTATCAACCATGATGGCCAAACGTTCGACCAGGTTCCGCAATTCTCTGACGTTTCCAGGCCAGGCATAATTGCTCAAAACACTGATTGCCGCAGGACTCATTGATTTGCGCTTGCTGCGATTTTGAACAGCAAATTCTACTAAAAACGCCTCGACCAACAGGGGTAAATCTTCGATACGCTCTCTTAAAGGCGGCACATCAATGGGTATTACATTTAATCGATAATAAAGATCCTCTCGAAAGGTTCCTTTTTCAATTTCTTGCTCCAGGCTTTTATTAGTGGTGGCAATCACTCTAACATCGATGCCGATCAAGCGGCTTCCGCCCACTCGCTGGATCTGCTGTTCCTGCAGAACTCGTAAAATCTTGGCCTGCGAGCTTAAGCTCATATCGCCGATTTCATCCAGAAATATGGTTCCATTGTTGGCGAGCTCAAACTTGCCTATTTTTTTGGCAGTCGCACCGGGAAATGAGCCCTTTTCATGCCCAAACATCTCACTTTCCAAAAGCTCATCTCTGATAGCCGCGCAACTGACATCAATCATTGACTGCTCAAAACGCGGGCTGAGCTGATGGATGGTGCGTGCCACCAGTTCTTTTCCAGTGCCGTTTTCTCCACTGATCAGTATCCAGGTGTCGGTTGGAGCTGCGACTTCAATATTTTTGCGGAGTTCCTTTGTTCTTTCAGATTCTCCGTCAATTGAATGCTTTTCCAGTGTCTTGTTCCGAAGATATTTATTTTCTTCTTCGAGACGCTTGAAGTTTAAGGCATTGTTAATGGTTAAGATGATCTTATCAATGGAAAGCGGCTTTTCAACCAAATCAAAAGCCCCCAATTTTGTGGCCCTAACCGCCGTTTCAATCGTTCCGTGACCAGTGATAATAATGACCTGGATTTGGGGATTGTATTTTTTGATTTCCTTCAAAGTTTCAATGCCATCCATTCCCGGCATCCAGATGTCGAGCAAAACCAGGTCAGGCGCTTCTGATTCAATCGCGGTCAGGGCATCATAACCGTTGATGGCTGTTGAGACCTCATAGCCCTCATCAGAGAGTAAACCGCTTAAAGACTGAACGATAGACTGTTCATCATCAACAATTAACACCGATGCTAGCATGGTATTCCTCTTTGCAATTGTTTACATAGTCGTCGTATGGCTTCTGGCTTCGTGTCGCTGGCTGCTGGCTGAATAGGGCCAGCAGCGAGCGTTTGATTTATACCGGCAATTCAATGACAAATTTTGCCCCGCGGGGGGCATTGTCCTGAACATTTATCATGCCATTGTGATCCGCGATAATGGTGCTGACGATCGTCAATCCCAGACCCATACCTGTCTTTTTGGTCGAAAAATTGGGCTGAAACAAACGCGTTTTATCTTCATCTGAAATACCCGGCCCATCATCGGCAACTTCCATGCGGACCTTTTTGAGTATGGGATCATGTGCTACGCTAATAATGATATTGCCAGGACCTTTTAAGGCACCAATCGCATTATCAATCAGGTTAATGAGTGCCTGCTTCATCTGCTGGTGGTCCAGGTTTAGAACCGGGATATCACTGGTGTTGTTTATTTTGAAATTAATCCCGGGATGTCCTTCCCTATAAAGGGCAACGGTTTCTTCAATGATGGGTAGCAAATGATCGGGAACGGGATTGGCACTTGGAAAGCGGGCAAAAGATGAAAATTCGTTGACCAAATTCCGAATCAGCTCCACCTGGCTGATAATGGTTTCCGTGCATTCTTCAAATATGGTTTCATCCACAAACTGGGCATATTTGCGTTTGAGCCGCTGCGCGGAGAGAATAATCGGTGTCAACGGATTTTTAACCTCATGGGCGATGCGCCGGGCAACTTCGCGCCAGGCCGCCATGCGCTGGCCCTTTTCCAGCTCGGTCAGGTCATCAAAAACCATCAATGTTCCCATGTGTCGTCCGGCATCGTCTTTGAGTGCATTGACAGAAACCAGAAAGCTTCGCGGTCGGCCCTCGATCGTAAGCTTTAGCGGCAATTCAATTGTGTCACCACTGGTTAAAGAAAGGTTGTCCAGAACTTCATTGGCCAGTTCTAAAAAGGCCCCATCTAATAAATGCTTATAGCTTTTGTTCAGTATTTGTTCGGATTTGAGATTGAGCATCTTTTCTGCTGATTTATTCATGGTCGAAATAATGCCTTTGGCATCCAGCGTGACGACACCAGCAGAAACACTTATTAAAACGATCTCCATAAACTGCCGCTTTTCTTCGATCTCAATATTCTGATGCCGCAACATCCGAGCGGACAACTCCAGTTGTTCCCGGCTGATTCGAAGATCCTGCGTCATCTGATTAAAGGATTGAACCAGACTGCCAAACTCATCATCGCTGACCGGATCAATGGTATAGCCTAAATCGCCGTCTGCCACCCGCCGCGTACCTTCTGCCAACTCTTTAATCGGCAGACTGATAGAACGCGCCATAAAAAATCCAAACCACACAGCACAAAATAAAACCAGCAATGCAACAATTGAAAGCGATATGTAATAGGTAATCTGAATCGGCTTTTTGAGCAGTTTGATCTGCTGGTATTCCGTAAAGCCCTTGCGAATAAACTGCAGATTTTCAGAAAGTTCCTTTGGAATCAGGATGGTGGCGACAACAAAACCGATGGCTTCATCGGGCTGTACCCCAAATGGAATGGTCCCTACGGTCTTAATGAATTCTCCGGACGGAATGGATTGTGAAATGGATCGAATCCCATCCGCAGGCAATTCCTTTTTGATGTCTTCAGCCGAAATAATGCCGAAATATTCGTTTTCAAGCTTGGGCGCCAAAGCGAATGTCAAACGCTCAGCATCGCGGGCATAAACTTCGACAGCATCAAGGTTAAATTCGCGTTGTACAATTCGGATATAATGGGATAGGGCTTTGCGGTTTTTGTCATCCAGCAAATTTTTGGTTTTGACCTGATAGGATATGCGCTCCAGGAAAAATTTATTGTTCTCTTCTGCCCGACTGTACAGGCGTCCACCTACCCACAGGGAATTGTCCAACGCCTGTTCAACCGGCACATTGAACCAGAACTCAATGCTGGTGGTAATAAAATTAAGCGCAAAGAAAAATAAGACGATGGTCGGCAAAAGGGTTAGCGACACAAAAGCAATAACGAGCTTGGTTCTGATTTTAGCGCCTAAGACGTTGCGCCGGCGGTCGTAAATCAGTTTTACCAGGTTTCGAAACACCAGATAAATCATTAAGATCAGCAGGAGCAAATTGATGTTAATCAGAATAAACATCAACACCGTATTGGAGACGGCAATATCGGCTCCGAACTTGATGATTCGGCTTTCGACCAACGTCAACAGAGCAACCACGAACAAAATCACCAAGATTAAAATAAATTCGCGCTTGCGTCTTTTGCGTTCTTTTTCCGAAAGTGAAGATTTTCTTTTAAATCGAGGCCTTTTCATGGCATTAATGATGGATCGTGCATCAACAGGCTGTCATTAGAAAATAAAATCGATGGTATACCAATCCGTCTCAAAGTCCCATAAAGACACAAAAAACAGAATATAATGCAGATATAAAGGGAGGGTTTTCTTGCTAACTTCAGCCTTCACTCTCAGTTGGTATTGCTCGCCTTTTTCCAGCCTGTCTAATGGGATTATCTCTAAGCTGTCGATCTCCGTCATCCATTTCTTGGCTTCATCAAATGATTTGGTGACTTCAGGATTATTGTCCTTCCAGGACCGTGTGACGGTAAATTCTTTTTTGAGATTATCGTAAATGATCGTGTGGCTGACCTCTATATCGGCAATAGCATTGTCGAACCATAGACTGCGCACACGATTCAATTTAGCAAAATAAGAAAATGTAGAGGGCGCGCCGCTTAAAATGGCCTGTTTCATCTCTTCACGGAAAGCGCCTTCAAGATTTAAAAAGAGCAGCAGATCATCCTGGCTATTGGATACCGTAATATTGGTCAGCGTGGCGTCTTGAGCAAATCCTGCATGGGAAGCCATAAAAAGCATACCCGAAACCAGAATGGAAATGAATTTTATCCGTTTACGCAATGCCATCATGAGAAAAAATTATCGATTTTTAAAATCTGCTGCTTTTTCCGTTGGCGCATCATAACCAAAAATGAAAAATGAGCGTCCGAAATGCTGCTCAATATTGCTCGCGGCTCTGCCCATACAGCCCATTAGGATGTCTGATGAATTTGATTCTCTTATAAATTCTCATACAGAATACAAGTTGTACTTAAATCTTGCACGAGTCCTCCAGAGGCGGACAAGTCTGCGGTTTTCATATGCAAGGCATTTAAGGGCGAAGCAATAGTCAACTATGCTTCGTCCTTAATAATCCGCCTGCGGCGGACCGATGGGAGCCTCCGGCTCGCTCGAAGGGTGAAAATTAATAAAATGATATACATCCTTTTTTGTTTGAAGGCGAATTACACCTGAGATATCTGCTGGCTATACCTGCTGTGATTAGGATGAATATAATTCTTTTATTAATTTTCATGCACGATTTAAGTAATAAATAGCCGAAACTTACTTAAATAGCAAGTGATTTGGCTGCTACAGCAGTGCCAGGGTCATACCAGTATAAGGTGGCAGGGGCCTTGAGAAGAGCGCAACAAAAAAGATTGTCGCCGACAATTAGATTTGCTATAGCTCTCAGCAGTCTGCAATCGGCCATCCGGCCCATCCGGTTACCCCAAAGCAAGGGAGAAGGCTGTTGCTTGCCAAAGTCCTCAGCAGTGCCGTTCTGGGAATCGATGCCTATCCGGTGGAGGTGGAAGTGGATATCACTTCCGGTCTACCGACTTTCACAACCGTCGGTCTTCCGGAAGCCGCGGTCAAGGAAAGCAAAGAACGTGTCAAATCGGCGGTCAACAACTCCGGCTATCATTTCCCAGCAGACCGCATAACGGTAAACCTGGCGCCGGCGGATATAAAAAAAGAAGGCACCGGTTTTGACCTGCCGATCGCGCTGGGTATTTTGGCCGCCACCGGTATTATTCCCCAGGATCAACTTTCCCACTATCTTATCTTAGGCGAACTCTCTTTGGACGGGCGCATCAAGCCGGTAAAAGGGTCTTTACCCATGGCTCTGGCTGCCAAAACCGCCGGTTATTCGGCCATCATCGTTCCTTATGAGAACAAAGGTGAGGCTGCGGTGATCCAAGATATCGAGGTGTTGCCGGCCAAAACGCTGTCTGAGATTGTGGGGTTTTTAAGAGGATTTACCCGAATCACATCAGAGTCCACCGATATCGACCAATTGTTGGCCAATGACAGTCATTACGCCATTGATTATGCCGAGGTTATGGGTCAGGAGCATGCCAAACGGGCTTTGGAAATTTCTGCCGCCGGTGGCCATAATCTGGTGATGATTGGACCACCGGGTTCCGGAAAAACCATGCTGGCCAAACGCCTACCAACGATCCTGCCGCCCATATCCTTTGCAGAGGCATTGGAAACCACTAAAATATTCAGTGTTGTCGGTCTGTTATCCAAAGGACAGGCTTTGGTGACCACCCGGCCGTTTCGCGCACCCCACCACACCATATCCGATGCCGGTTTGATCGGCGGTGGTCATATCCCCAGACCCGGTGAGGTGAGCCTGGCGCATAACGGGGTGCTATTTTTAGATGAAATGCCGGAGTTTAAAAAACACGTTCTGGAAGTGCTGCGGCAGCCGCTTGAGGATTTGCAGGTGACCATTTCGCGGGCCAAATCAACCTTGACCTATCCGGCCGATTTTATGCTGGTGGCCGCCATGAATCCCTGCCCCTGCGGCTATCTGTCCGATCCCAAACACGAATGCCGCTGCACCCATCAGCAAATCCACCGTTACCGCTCCAAGATTTCAGGGCCGCTGTTGGATCGCATCGACATGCATGTGGACGTGCCGGCTGTGCCCTATAAGGACCTGATGCAGGATTATGCCGCCGAAGCCTCTGAAACCATTCGTCAGCGCGTGGCCGCTGCCCGCCGGATTCAGGCAGGCCGCCTGTCCCGCACCAAAATTTTTTGCAATGCCCAGATGAGCAGTCGCCACATCAAGCGTCATTGCCGGGTTGACGATGCCTCCTGTCGCCTGCTCGAATCGGCCATCGACAAACTGGGGCTGTCTGCCCGGGCCTACAATCGCATCCTTAAGATTGCCCGTACCATTGCCGACCTGGAACAATCTGCAGATATCAACGCCGCCCATATCTCCGAAGCCATCCAATACCGCAATCTCGACCGCGGCCGTCAATTCAAATAAAAAGCTATCTCAATAATGCATCTAACACACAAGGTTATGCCCGTTTCCCGTTGTCCCGTTAGCCGGTTATTAAAATGAAATTAGATGATATTCCTCTTTTTCCGGGCTCAACCCGCCGGAGGCGGACTCAACTGGCCAACCGATAAGCGTGACTTGTTATTTTTGAGACAGCTATTCGTAATTTTTTGTTAATTTCTGTTACCGGACTAAAGAGAGTTAAATCGGACGCCACCCTTTCCCCGCTTTTCCAACAAATTATTGTCGATCTCAGTTGAAAAAATTGTCGAATAAAATTAAGATCCCCATTAAATTTATAGTAAAAACAGACCCGCTTCTTAATACGATCTTTCGCAATACAATTTATCAATATGCCTCGAAAAGATACGAATAACCGCCTCGCCAAAGAAGCTGCCAGAGCGATTAAGGAAACCTTTGTCAGCTACCGGACACAGTTTGACGAGGTCACCAAGCGTGCCCAATCAAAATTCGAAGCGCTTGACTGGCAGGGTATGCGCACCGATGCCGCCGCACGCTTGGATATCTATAAAAATGAAGTCGACAGTGTTGAAATCACAATTCGCAAATTGCTGGGTGATCAAATAGAAGACAAACTGCTCTGGTCTGGCTTAAAGGCGGAATTCGCCGGGCTGGTGAGCCCACGTCAGGACCGGGAGCTGGCGGAAACCTTTTTTAATTCCGTTACGCGACGCATATTTGCCACCATCGGTGTGAATCCGCAAATTGAATTTGTCGACACCGATGGTGCCACATCCCCTGGTTCGCCAAAATCAACAGTATATCGGTCGTATAAAGGCGAAAAATCGCTCGTTGATTTGACCCGCAAAATTTTGGCCTGTCCCTTGCCAACCGGATTTCAAAACCATGAACAGGATGCCAGGCAGGTGGCCGGCAGAATCAAAGCGCACCTGGACAAAAGGGAATTGCCGGCTGAGATTGATCGCATTGACATCGCCAAAAGCATTTTTTATCGCGGGATGGGCGCTTATCTTATCGGTCGCATCCAATACGGCCCGCATCTGGTTCCACTGGCCATTGCATTGTTGAATTCTGATGCGGGCATCTGCGTGGATGCGGTTTTGCTGCAGGAAACCGATATCAGTATTTTATTTAGCTTTACGCGGTCGTATTTCCATGTAATGTCGGAAAGCCCTGATGACTTAATCGGCTTTCTTAGAAGCATCTTGCCGCATAAGCGCGTTGCGGAGCTGTATACGGCCATCGGTTTTAACAAACACGGTAAAACCGTGCTCTACCAGGAGCTGTTGGGTCACTTGTCGGAATGCCGCGAAGAGCGCTTTGAAATATCCCCCGGCGAGAGCGGTCTGGTCATGATCGTCTTTAATATGCCCAATGATGATCTGGTGTTTAAAATCATCCGGGATCGCTTTGGAAGGCCCAAAAAAGTCACCCATCAACAGGTTAAAGAAAAATACAGACTGGTATTTAAACATGATCGCGCCGGTCGACTGATCGATGCGCAGGATTTTGAATATTTAAAATTGGATGACTGTCATTTTTCACCGCAGCTGCTGGACCAGCTACGATCCGAGGCTACAAAGAGCGTAAAGGTTGACAAAGATCAGGTGATTTTATCCTATGCTTATGTCGAACGCCGGGTGACGCCGCTAAACATTTACCTGCAAACGGCAGCTCCGGCTGCGGCGTGCGAAGCAGTGATCGACTTTGGCGCTGCCATTAAAGATCTGGCCGTCAGCAATATCTTCCCCGGTGATATCCTGCTGAAAAATTTTGGCGTCACCCGCCACGGTCGCGTGGTTTTCTATGACTACGATGAAATTTGCCCGCTGACAGACTGTCATTTCCGCAGCATACCGCCATCGGCCAGCTATGATGACGATCTGGCATCTGAGCCCTGGTATGCCGTTGCTGAAAATGATGTCTTTCCGCAGGAGTTTAAACATTTTCTGGGCCTGCCCGATCATTTATTGCAAATTTTTTTAGATCACCACGCCGATCTGCTGGATGTCGCTTTCTGGCATAAGGCTCAAGCGGCCATCAAAGCCGGCAAATTACCGCATATATTTCCATACGCTGAAAGCCGAAGGCTGTTTTAAGATAACTTCTAAAAAATCTTCCAAGAAATATATGGATGACCCTGTCAAAAATGATAATTTCAAACTAAACGAGGCCGTTGACTTCGACTCAAATCGAGCTTAAAATCTTCTTCAAAGCTACAGAAGCTGCAAAGGAGGGACATAAACCATGGGCGACCCCATTAAAATAGATGGTATTGAAGTACTCGGCCCTGTGAATGAAGCGTTTTCCCGGATTCTGACCCCAGAAGCCCTTCAATTCGTTGGCGCCCTGGCGCGCGAATTCGAGTCTCAACGCAAAACACTGCTGCAAAACCGTCAAAAGCGACAGGCTGAAATTGATAGCGGAAAGCTGCCCGATTTTTTGGAGGAAACTCAGGAAATTCGAGAAAGCATTTGGAAGGTGGCACCGATTCCCAATGATTTGAAGGATCGACGCGTGGAAATCACCGGACCGGTGGATCGCAAAATGATCATCAATGCACTCAACTCCGGTGCCAGCACATATATGGCGGATTTTGAAGACTCCCACTCGCCCACCTGGCAGGGAACCATCGAGGGGCAAATCAATTTATGCGATGCGGTCAACCAAGCAATTACGTTTGTCAACCCGCAGGGGAAAAAGTATGCGCTAAACCCCGAAATTGCTACCTTGATCGTCAGACCGCGGGGCTGGCATCTGGTTGAAAAACACGTCGCTGTTGACGGGGAGCCGATTTCCGCAAGCATATTTGATTTCGGGCTGTATTTTTTCCACAATGCCAAGGCCCTGCTGGCCAAAGGGACCGGACCCTATTTTTATCTGCCGAAAATAGAAAGCCACTTAGAAGCCCGCTTGTGGAATGATATCTTTGTTCGCGCCCAGGAAATGCTCAACGTTCCCAACGGTACCATCAAAGCCACGGTCTTGATCGAAACTATTTTAGCCGCCTTTGAAGTTGATGAAATCATCTACGAGCTTAAGGATCATATGGCCGGCTTAAATTGCGGTCGCTGGGATTATATCTTCAGCTTCATCAAACGCTTTAGAAACGTGCCGGGCTACATATTCCCCGACCGCGCCCAGATTACCATGACCCGGCACTGCATGCACGCCTACTCCTTGCTGGTCATCCAAACCTGCCATCGACGCGGCACTCATGCGCTCGGCGGCATGGCGGCCCAGATTCCGATAAAAAATGATCCGGATGCCAACGCAGCCGCCCTGAAAAAGGTGCAGGAAGACAAGGTTCGCGAAGCCTCAGACGGTCATGATGGAACATGGGTGGCGCATCCGGGCTTGATGCAAATTGCCAAAGATGAATTTGATAAGATCATGCCCCAGCCCAATCAGATTGAAAAACTGCGCGAAGACGTCACCGTAACCACCGCCGACCTGTTAAAAGTGCCTGAAGGCACCATTACCGAAGAAGGGCTGCGCACCAACATCGATGTCGGCATCCAATACATGGCCAACTGGCTCAGCGGCCTGGGCTGTGTTCCGATCTATAATTTAATGGAAGATGCCGCTACGGCTGAAATCTCCCGCACCCAGGTCTGGCAATGGATTCATCATCCCGATGGGGTGTTGTCGGACGGCCGCAAGGTCACCCTTGAGATGTTCCGGGAAGTCATGAACGAAGAATTGCAGAAGATAAAACAAACGATGGGTCAAGAACGCTTTGCCTCAGGCAATTATGAGCTGGCCGCCCGGCTTTTCGACGACATTATTGCCAATGAAGAGCTGGAAGAATTTTTAACGCTGGTGGCTTATGAATACCTGGACTAATGTCGCATGAAAATATATGAGAATATTCTACTTATTGTGTAAATCGGATAATAACTATTTTTATTTCTCATCTATTTTCACCCTTCGGGCGAGACGGAGGCTTCAATCTGCTGCGTTATTAAGGCCGAGGCATAGTTCACTATAGCCTCGCCCTTAAATGCCTTGCATATGAAAGCCTCCGACCCGTGCAACAACCAAGCACAACCTATATTTTGTATTAAAACATTCTCCATCTATTTCATGCATAATCCAAGTAGGGGTCTAACGAAAGGAAGATAACAATGCCAAAAACAATAGAAGAAAAGGCCATGGAACTCTGTGAACGGCTCTCATGCCACGAAATTGATGTGGATGATGCTGCCATCATGCGCGACGAATGGGAAAACGACCCGCGCTGGCAAGGCATTACCAGGCCGTATGCCCCTGAGGAAGTCCTGGCACTGCGTGGAACGCTGAAAGTTGAATATACCTTTGCCACCGCCGGTGCCAAGCGACTGTGGTATTTGCTGCAGAACGAGGATTACATTCCGGCCCTGGGAGCGCTGACCGGCAACCAGGCCGTGCAGCAGGTAGAAGCCGGCCTTAAAGCCATTTATCTGAGCGGCTGGCAGGTGGCGGCTGATGCCAATCTGGCCGGTGAGATGTACCCCGACCAGAGTCTTTATCCGGCTAATAGTGTTCCTGAAGTCGTGCGGCGAATCAACAATGCCCTGCGGCGCGCCGACCAAATCCAGGTGCTCGACGGCCGTAAGCGCGGCCCCTATTGGTTTGCACCCATCGTGGCCGATGCGGAAGCCGGCTTCGGCGGGCCCCTGAATGCCTTTGAATTAATGAAACAGATGATCCATGCCGGTGCGGCCGGGGTGCACTTTGAAGATCAACTGGCATCCGCCAAAAAATGCGGCCACCTGGGCGGCAAGGTTCTGGTGCCCACGCAGGAGTTTATCACCAAGCTGATCGCGGCCCGCCTGGCAGCCGATGTCTGCGGGGTGCCGACCTTATTAGTGGCACGCACCGATGCCGATGCCGCCAATCTGCTAACCAGTAACATCGATAAGCGAGACCGACCGTTTATCATCGATGATAAACGCACCTCCGAAGGCTTCTATCCTGTGAAAAACGGCGTTGAAGCGGCCATTGCTCGCGGCCGAGCCTACGCCCCCTACGCGGATCTGGTGTGGTGTGAAACGTCAACCCCCGATCTTAAACAGGCCAAGCAATTTGCCGAGGCGATTAAGGCCGATTATCCGGACAAATTGCTGGCCTATAACTGCTCGCCTTCTTTTAACTGGAAGGGCAATCTGGCTGACAGTGAAATCGCCACTTTTCAACGGGAGCTGGGCGCCATGGGGTATAAGTTTCAGTTTGTCACCCTGGCCGGTTTTCACGCCCTTAACCTGGGCATGTTCGAGCTGGCGCTCAGTTACCGCAAAGAGGGCATGAAGGCCTACTCCGAATTCCAGCAGGAGGAATTTGCACATGGCAAAGATGACGGCTACATGGCCATTACCCATCAAAAGTTCGTGGGCACCGGGTATTTTGACCGTGTCATGAACTGTGTGACCGGAGGCGAAAGTTCGGTGGAGGCCCTGGAGGGGTCCACCGAAGAAGCCCAGTTTTGATGCTTGTGCATCCTGAATGATTGAGGGGGCCGCAGATAATCTGCAATCGGTCGCTGCATAAATCATCAGCCCGCCGCAGGCGGATGCAATCTCATGTATAAAAGAGCAAAAAGGGACATCCTATGTTGTGGATGTCCCTTTTTGGGTGGGCAAAAGCATAAATATCAGTTCTTGGATTTGTATAGGCTGTCCATGGTCTGGTCTACCACCATTGCAAAGCGCGCCAGCCCGTCATTCCCGGCCGGATGCTCCACCAAGGCCACGATGATGTATTTGTACCCCTCCGCCTTATTGACGATAATACCGCTGTCGGCATGAAAATTTTTCCAGGTGCCGGATTTGCGCAGAATTTCAGCCTCGGGATTGGATTGTCTGACCCCTTTTACGAATTTATGACCGATGCCGGGCCTGGACATGATTTCAACCAAGTCGGCCTGATATTGATCCGAAACCAGGCGACCGGTCTCGGCCAGATAATAGAATCGGGCCGCTTGCATGGCGGTGGCACCGTGGGAAATATTATGCAAGGGGTCTCCTTTCCAACGGGAACCACCGCTGTAGTCGCGACCGACCCACAGCCCGCCGTTGCGTTGCAGATCGTAGAGGCGGTATTTGTCGGATTGTAGAATTTGGGCCAAATTTTCAAAACCCACCTGGTTCAGAATGTCGGTGGCATCTTTGTTGGTTGAATTGCGGATCATACGCGTCATGGCAGCCCGGGTTTCATCGTTTAACGTCATCTCCCCGCGCTCGATCTGGACAAAGGCGCCCAGCAAAATGGCGATCTTGGGCAGGCTGGCGGCATATAGCATGACATCCGGATTGATGCTGGCGACCTTAGGATTTTTCAAATCGGTGATGTCCACCACAACAAAAGCGGCTTTTTTATTTTCAACGACGCGTGCGTATTGACCACGAAATTCCTCGCGTAGTGCAGTTGTCAGGGCTTGCTGGAAATCCTCATTAGCACGCTCCCAGAGTGAGGGATAGGTTGGCACCCTTTCTTTTTCAGGCGTAAGGCCTTTGCAGCTGATTAGGCCCAGAATGATAGTGAATGCGGCAACCGAAATTAACCATCCTATCATAGAATGCGCTTTGTTCATCAGGTTATCCATTTGCAATTTGTAAGTCTGAAAAAACCATTATGAATGGTTTTGGATACATAAATCTTTGACCGATCCTGATGGTTGTCAACGCAGACGCAGCGATTTGAATTTTACAAACCCTGGGTGGAACGGCAGAGAAACGAAATACCGGTTCAGCAAGTATATCTGATCAGGGGATTACAACCGCTGAATCAAGTAAAGGAAAGTGGGCAGCCAGCTTTTGGTTTTAATCTCGATAAATTGGTGCAGCAGTTCAGCCCGATTGAGGCTGGTATTCAAGGGTGACAGGTAAAGGGCGCCTTTGCTGTATGGGCGACTCAGGTTACTGCGAATCAAGTCAATCAGCGCATCATGATGTGCCGGCGGCAGGTGCTCTCCGAGCAAAAAATTGGCGGTGACTTCAACGTTCAGATATTGGCGATTGATGTCCAGCATCTTCTGGAAGGCATCTCTGATCTGGTTGGGATCCAGAGGTTTGCCAATCAGCGTCAGGGTGGCGGCGTCGGCCGACTCCAGTCCGACATTGATATAGCAGTAGAACGGAAGTCGATTAAGCTCCTCTAACAGCCTATTTTCAGCATTTAGCAGCGAATCCACACTGCCGAATAAGAAAAGGGCCGGATTTTTAAGGTAGGAACGTTCAAAACCAAAGACCTGATAAGCTGTGGCAGCCACATGGCAGATCAATTCGCTTCCGGCGGCCAGGGCATCATGATTGCCCAGAAACAAAGCATTGTAATTGCGCAAATCAGCCCCATAAAAACCCTTTAAAAGTTGGATCTGCCGCTCAACATTAAACTGCGGCCGGCGCTGGAAACGCTGCCGGGATTTTACACAGCAAAAGCCGCAATCATACAAACAACCATCTGCGACCATCAGTGGAATAACGTCATAATCCACGTGACGGGTGTCCGGCGGCAGCACCGATACCGGCCCCCCGATAAATCGATGCAGCTCTTCTGATTTCAAATCCAAGCTGTCGGCATCATTATGGACAACGGGGCTCAGAAAATCCTTAATGCCTGCGGGAATGCCGTTCCTTAGCAACGGTCGCAGGTCTGCTTGCAGCCGGGACCCCGCCGTCAGCGCCTTTTGGATATGCAGGTCGTCAAACGGATCATACGTCCATGGCGAGTTGCTCGG
Organism: Desulfobacterales bacterium; assembly: GCA_030066985.1. Taxonomy (NCBI): domain Bacteria; kingdom Pseudomonadati; phylum Thermodesulfobacteriota; class Desulfobacteria; order Desulfobacterales; species Desulfobacterales bacterium. The sequence continues at coordinate 26,524 of JASJAN010000006.1, read as the reverse complement.
ATAAGAAAGACAGGGAAGATAATATTCACCTAAAAAGGAAAAAAGCCGGTGGTATCTGCCCACCGAATAATACACCCAGTCATTGGCAGCGGTGCGCTTGAGCCATTCGGCCGGATGGGGCCAGCTGCCGTTCAATCCCCGGATGGTTTTAATTTCACCGCTTAAATTAATCTCAAACAGGTAATCCGCAGTCTTGATCTCACCATACCTGCCGTAGCGGACCGGATAACTGGCTTTGGTATAGCGCACAGCCCCTTGCTTGTCGGTGACGACCGTCAGATTGCCCAACCGATAAGTTTCCAATTTCCATTCCAGATGTTCGTTTTTTAAACCAAATTGACCGGCCGCTTAAAGTACGGGTTGCTCTCAAAATGCAAATATGAACAGGCCCGGCGGGCAACATTTTAAGTTCAGGGACCATCTGTCGGGTATCCCCAAAACTGCTCTTCATATTGCGGCCAAACATGAAGATCGCTGTTTTCAATTATCAAACAGGGATCGGGGCAGTTTGCGATTTTTTCCTGTGCGGTTCCGAGGACTTTACCGGTCACTGTAAGCTTGCGTCTGGGACCGACATCATTGGGATCCAGCCTGCCTTGATAAACAACCACAAACCGCCCTTGAGATTTATCTTCGGATTGGGGTCTGCCACGCAGCCCAAGCGGCGCCTGCAGCACGATGATATGCGTTTGGTTGTCTGCCGCGCGGGTGTCCAGCATATAACCACCGAGGGTGACCGATTCACCGATCCGGTTGTCTACTTGCTGCATTAAAGGTTTAAATTTGGTTTGCTGCCCCCCGCAGGATGTAAAAACCAGGCCGACAATCAATATACCCAGTATGCTGAAGCATTTTTTCATTATGATACCTCTGATATGCAAACGGATTGGTAAACGGACTAATGGGTTTCATCGAATCCGGGCCGCACAAACTTGCGGGCTTCTGGAAATAGGGTTTCGGTCCGGTTGCGCAACCGCTCGAGGAGCACGATGATGTCCATAATTTGATCCTGGTGCGAAGGGAAAAAGCGGTGCATGTGCCCCCAGGCGGCCATGGAGCGGTCGATGGCAATCAGCGCCACCTTGGCTGAGCCGTCTGAATCCTTTGGAAAATCTTCCCATTCCTCTTCTTCATTGCCCAGCGTGCCCCGTACGGCACGCATCAGCTTGACGCAGATAAAATGTTGATACCAGTTTATGATTTCAACCATTTCATCCAGGGTCAGCGGTCCATCCAAAACATCCCTTTTTTGCTCCTTGGCGGTATTCTCAACGTGTTCCTTGTCGACGACCTGCAAGGAAGGAATATATTCTGAATCAAAAAATTCAGCGACCATTTGATAATATTTTTTGGCGGCCCGACAGCACTCATGATTTTCCGTAATTTTATCTCTGATGCCCTCCTCACGCGCGCTTTCCTCAAAATCGATGGCATTGAGGTTCACCCCCATCTCCTCGGCGGTTTCCTCCAGCAATTCCCGGGTCACTTTAAAAATATCAGAAAGGCTTTGCCAAAACTTCACATTGTTTATATCACTGGCTTCAGGATCGTCGTCATACTCGCGGGTCATAGCAAAATTCATGCATCGCGCGGTAAACGGGCAACGCTCACACCAGCGATCACAATAATTGTAAATTCCGGGTATGAAATCTTTGTTTTCGGCCAGTTTCTTGATATCTTCTTTTTTCATGCATAGGGTCCTTGTTGAATCTGAACCTTTTTAGTATCGTCATTCTGGCTCATACTACCTGCTTTGGTTTTATATCGTCAATTGAAATTGTAACAGATGCTGAGCCAGCGGACAAAGGCAAAAGCAGTGGACATGATCTCTATTGACACAATACTGGTTCCGGTCGAATTAACAGAAGCCGCCGTGTATGCCGTCCGCTACGCTGCCGCTTTGGCACAAACGCATCGGGCTCGCCTTCTGGTGCTGCATGTCAAAGCGCCCTATCCGGTTCATGGTCGCATTGCAGCCGGCGCATTGGAGCATGTTCAGAATCAGCGGATCCAAAAAGAGCAAACCGAATTATCAGAGTTGATTCCAGACAAATTTAAAGATTCGATTACCGTCGACGAAATTCAGGTAACCGGCACACCGACGGCGCATGTCATTATTGAAAAGGCCCGCGAGCTGAATGTGGATCTGATCGTTCTGCCGGCTCAAAAACGTCATGGTTGGATACGCGTTTTCAAAGAAAATGTGCTTCAACAGGTCATCCAGGATACCCCCTGTTCGGTTTTGGCGGTCCACTGCCCGCCGGGCAAAGCCGCAGCGCAGCCTGATGCGTAGCCGCAGGCTGCAGATCCGCTTTTGCAGCGCCGGGTTTTCGATTTTCATCATCCATCGGGGTGGTTGATTGATTTGACAGCGACCCCGGATTTTGGCATGGTTAGAGGAACATTGTGGTAGCGGCGTTAGGTCCAAATCGCTAAGCCATAAAGGACAATAAAATGGACAACACAGTCTATATTGTGGCGTGCAAAGATTATGAACAAATCCAGGCAAGACTAACAGAACTGGTGGATTTGATGGGCGGAATGCCGCTTTTTGCCCGGAGCGGTGAAAAGATCGTATTGAAAGTCAATTTGCTGCGAGAAGCCCGGCCCGAGGCGGCGGTGACCACCCATCCGACTGTGGTGGCGGCTGTCGCCCAATTGGCCAAAAAAGAGGGGGCCACACCAATCATCGCCGATTCCCCCGGCGGGGGCTATCGCTATAACGCCAAAACACTGGATAAAATTTATCGCACCTGCGGCATGCACCAAGCAGCCCGAAAGGCTGAAATTGAGGTCAACTGGGACACAACCGCCCGCCCGGTATCTTATGCTGAGGGCCGGCTGACCAAACATTTTGATATCATCACCCCGGTGTATGAGGCTCAGGCGGTTTTTAACCTGTGCAAAATGAAAACCCACGTGTTTACCGGTATGACCGGCGCGGTCAAAAACATTTTCGGCGTGATCCCCGGTCTGTCCAAGCCCGGCTATCATGCCAAGCTGAATAATGTACAGCGCTTTGCCGGAATGTTGCTGGATCTGGCCGCATATATTTCACCGCGGCTAACCATAATGGATGCGGTTGTGGCCATGGAGGGTGACGGCCCCGGTGCGGGTGATCCGCGACCGGTCGGTTTGCTTCTGGGATCAAAAAATCCGCTGGCCCTGGATGTGGTCGCCGGCGAGATCATGAATCTGGATAGAACCCGCAATCCCATCCTGGTGGAGGCTGAACGGCGCGGGCTTTCACCCATACGCATAGAAGACATTGAGATCATTGGCGCAGACCTCAATAAGGTAAGCGTGCCGGATTTCAAACAACCGCAGACATCCGCCCGAAGATTTGGCCTGGACCCGGGCCCCTGGTATCAGCGTATGATTGAACCCATGTTTAAAAATGCGTTTACCGTCCGCCCCAGAGTCATGTGGCACCGATGTATCGCCTGCGGCACGTGCATTGAAGGCTGTCCGGTTGAAGCCATCAGCTTTGTTAAAGAGCGCGCTTTTATCGATGACGACAAGTGTATCCGCTGCTACTGCTGCCACGAAGTCTGCCCGGAAGAGGCCATCGGTCTTTACAGTTCCTGGCTGTACCGCTTGATCGGACCCGCCTAACCTGCAGGTTAAGCCGGTTTGCCGGTTTAGCCGGTTAGGCCCGGTGAATGATACGAAATGTCTTTTTTAACCGGTATACGGGCTAACCCGCCAAAGGCGGACAAGCGGGCAACGGGCTCAACCCAAAGAGCATAGATATATTTTTGAGACAGTTTTTTAGCGGGAAACCAGTTTGATGAGGGTAATCTCAGAAGGCGAGCCCACACGCACCGGAGGCCCCCAATAACCGGTGCCGCGGCTGACATAGATCTGGGTGTTTTCGTGGGTGTGCAAACCGTAAACGTAAGGTTGGGCAAATCCAACCAACAGATTCCACGGGAAAAACTGACCGCCGTGGGTGTGGCCGGAAATCTGCAAATCGTATCCGGCGCGGGCAGCTGCAAAAATATTTTTGGGCTGGTGAGCCAACAGGATTTTCACATCCGCCGCTGGTGCGCCATTTAAAGCCTTTTGCGGATCAGAGCGGTGAGTGGGCAAAAAATTGCCGCCACGATAGTCGGTCACACCGGCCACCAGTAAGCGGGCCTGACCCCGGGAAATCAGCTGATGCTCATTCAGCAGCACCGTATACCCCAGCCGCCTCACCTCCTCAACCCATTCAATCACACCGGAATAGTACTCGTGATTGCCGGTCACAAAAAAATTGCCCGCTGCGGATCGAATCTGGGCCAAAGGCGCCACATCATACCCGAGTTGATCGACCGAGCCGTCCACCAGGTCCCCGGTCAGGGCAACAATGTCGGCCTCAAGCGTATTGACTACCGCTACGATGTCTTCCACGCTGGAACGCCGGAAGGTGGGATTGACGTGAATATCGGTAATCTGCACGATTCTGAAACCGTCCAGATCAGGCGGCAGATTATCGATCGGAACCGGTACCCGCTTGACCTGCGGCGTCTGTTTGGCTTCGGCCACGCCAAAGCCGGTGGTCAGCGCCGCTGCCGCCAGAATGCCGTAATTCATCGAGTTGACGAGAAATCCTCTACGGGAAGGGCTGTCAATGGACTCGATTTTATCTCGGTTGCCGGCCGGTTTGCTAAAATGCGTTTTAACCTTTTTAATGCCTGCCACCGGCAGCCACACCAAATCACGAATCACCAGGTAAGAAAACACGAAACTTAAGAAACCCACACCCAGATAGCCGGCCCAGGTCAGAAAATGAAGACCCAGGTTATCGAATCCGGACCGCCGCAGAATGATGGTTAAAACAGGTGCAAATATGGTGGCAACGATGCCAACAGTCATCGCGATTTTCCAGCGTCGCCTAAAGGGCGCTTTGCCAAAAAGCCGCCAGGTCATATAGCTGGCCAACAGGGCGGAAACGGCGAAAAATATGATAAAAAATCTAACCATGGCTCTCCTGAAGCGATTCGTATCCATCAAGATTCATCAAATCAACAAGTTATACATTAATCATTAAACGGCAAACGCCAAGCGGATTTGAGGGGCCTTTTTGGGTGACACGTCGTATCAGATTCATTTCAGGATTAATTTTGATTCTCAACTTTATGTATTATGTTGTTTATAGTCTGAATCTAACACCCCCAAGCCTAAAAATTGATGTTCCTTGATAGATACGCCGTCTAAGATTGAAGGAAGCGGCGCTTTTGACCGGCCGAACCCTTAAGATCCTAACATACAAAGTACCACCGATTGAAATTAACAAGGACGGAGATGTCACCATTCTATCTTTAAGGAAGCAAAATGGAAACAAAACCGATTTTAGTTGGAACTGTGATTGTCGTTTTTTTTGTGATTTTCGCCGGCCTCGTGTTTCTGCCGGCGGTATTGTCCAGCGACATGCTAAAACCGCGTATTTTGAAATCTGTCAACCAGCAGTTGCCGGGAAATCTACAGGTGGCGCAGTGGCGCTTTAAATGGTTCAGCGGTATTGAGGCCAAAGGCATCACCTACGATGATCAAACGCAAAACATTTTTATCGAAGTGGCTGAATTAAAGGGATATCGCGGGTTGGTTCAGCTTATAGCCAACAGAAACAACCTGGGTGGCGTCGAGATCAACAGACCGCAGGTGTTGTTTTACATTTCAGACAATCAACAGACGAAACCATCAAAAAAGGCTGAGCCTTCGCAAGCAGCCGGCCTGCCGGCCATCGCCGGTATCCTTAAAATTACCGACGGCAGCATCCGTATGGTGAATCTTAAAGGTGATGAAAAAACGGTGATCAAAGACCTCGATCTCTTCCTGGACGTATCGGATATCGAAAAGCCCATCACCTACCGTGTTTTGCTAACTTCCGGCGACAACATCGGCCGTTTTGCCGGCGAAGGCACCCTGACCCTCTCGCCTGAAAATCCCTTTGACCTCAACGCCATACAATCCGATGCCAATTTAAAAGTCAGCAACTGGGAACTCGAGGATACCCTGTCGATTCTGGCATCACAGGGCAACTATCCCCATGGTAAAGGGCGGCTCAATGCCGACTTGAACGTAAAAGGCAGCTCAGCCGAGGCGCTAAACCTCAAAGGTCGTTTATCTATGAGTCGATTTGAACTCTGGGGTGGCCCTCTGAAAACAGATCATCCACGATTCAAAAACATCGCTGCCAAGCTGGACGCCAATATCACGCAGGGTAGCTTATCACTAAAACAATTTGAGCTCCAATCCTCTGTGGCCCAGGGAACGGCTCAGGGCAGCGTCTCCGATCAGGGCGCTAAACAATTTAGCGGATCCGCAAGCATCAATCTGGTTGAGGCATTCTCCCAGCTGCCGCAAACCTTGAAGCTGCGTAGGGACACCAAGATCTCTGAAGGCACGCTTGTGATGTCTTACAAGGTAAAATCAACCGGCACGGCCACCGCATTTGACAGCAGCGCCAAAATCGACCGCTTAAAAGGCGCCAGCGGCGGCAAATCCATCGCCTGGAATCAGCCCATCTCACTCACAGCACGGGGTGAGAAGCGGCCGGACGCCATCCAAATAGACAAATTATCCCTGCGCTCAGCATTTATCAATGCCGACGGCCAGGGCGATTTGGCCAATATGAAAGGAACCCTATCAGCGGATTTGGCCGCTGCGCTCCGGGAATTGAAAAAATTTGTCGACATCAAGGAATGGGACGCTTCCGGTAAACTATTCGCCAAATTTGAAATCAAAGAAACCGCCCCCGACATAAATGCCGCTTCGCTAAATCTGGATATCCGCAAACTGGCCTTGAGTCGCAACGGCCGTATGATTTTGCCCCAACAGGATGCCAAGGCAGATTTAACGACCACCGTCCGCCGGGCCGCTTCTTTCAGCGCCAGCCAATTTCAACAGCCGAATCTAACCGTTCAGTCGACTATGGCCAAAGGCAATTTCAAGGCCGACCATTTTCAATTGGATGATAGCGGAAAAAAAACCTCTGTTAAGAATCTTGCCGTTGACGCCAAATTCAATCTGCAACAGATCTCAGATGTGCTGCTAAATTTTAAAAAACTTTCGGCCACAACCCGGCTGGCGGGCAACGCTCACCTTCAGACCAGCGGCACCCTGGATTCCCAACAACTGACGCTTAACAACACCCGCGTCGACGCCCGAAATTTCCAATATCGCACCGGACAAAAAGCAATTCGTGAGGAGCGCCTGACATTACAAACCAAAGGCCGGCTAAATTTTGCCACCCGGACTGCCGGGCTGGCGCCGATTAACGTCAACGGCTCAGCAGGCTCGATCACCGTACCGCGTTTAACGGTCAACGACTGGTCAAATTTTCAAAAAGATTTGAAAACCCAGGCGCAAGCCGATCTTGACCTGGCTAAACTATTCAAAGCCTACGGGGATTTTATTGAGCTGCCTGGAAAAACACGCGTGGCAGGTAAAGGTAAAGTTGATCTTGATGTCGACTTCTCATCCCCAACCGCTCAATTTTTGAAAGTTCGCGCTGATCTTGCCCCCTTTCAATTAACATCCGATACCCTGCCGCCGATTGCCGAGGACCGCGTCAAACTGACCGCCGATCTAAAGCGCAAGCCGGATGGAACGGTTTTAACCATCGAAAACATTCAACTCAATTCGACCCCGCTATCGCTCTCAGCTGCAGGTGATCTCAACCAGGCCGGCGCTCACAAAAAGCTGAATGCCGCCGGCAGCATCAATCTGGATTTGAAGATGCTATCTCCTTTTTTGGAAAAAATTGCCGGACCCCAGCAGATTACCATCACCGGTAAGGGCGACAATCCTTTTAAGCTCAAAATGGTATCAGGGGGTAAACGCTGGACCGATTCGCTCAAACAAACCGATTTTACCGGCGCCATCCGCGCTGAATCCATCAATGCCTTTGGCCTGGGTATTTCAGCCACAGAGATTCCGCTTCGGGTGGCTAACGAATCGGCCGTGGCCAAATTGGTCACCACTGCCAATGGTGGTCAACTCGACTTGCAACCGACCCTTCAGCTGCAAAAAGAACCTTACATGCTTACGCTGCCGTCAGACACCTACATTTTAAAAGACGTTGAACTCACCGACGCCATCGCCGAACGCCTGATGTCAAAACTCCACCCGGTCTTCCAGGGCTCGGTGCAGGCCGAAGGGCAGGTGGATTTGTATATGCAGCATTTTAACTGGCCTCTGGACAATAAGGATCGTGATAAAACAGACTTTGCCGGCACCCTGCGCTTGAAAGGTGTGCGAATCAATTCCACCCAGCTGCTCAGCGGCATACTGGCTCTGGTGGGTGTCCGCGGAGAAGAAATGGATTTCGGAGATCTGGATATTGACTTTGTCGCCCGCAATGGACGCATTGAAACTTCGCCCATCCGGCTTGAAGTGGACGGGTACCCGATTTCACTCCACGGCTCGGTGGGTTTTGATAAAAGCCTTGATTATGTGGCCAAACTGCCCATCACCCCCAAGCTGGTCGGAGACAAGGCGTATACTTACCTTGAAGGCGTCACCATCGATGTTCCCATCCGCGGCAATTCATCCAATCCGGACATTGACGAAGACACCATGCACAAAGCCTCCGCCAGCATGGCTGAACAGGCGCTGCAAAAATCTCTGGAAAAGGGTTTGCAAAACGTCCTCGAAAATCTGCTTAAAAAATAGTGGAGTTAACACCGAAAAATTTGCTGATCTACAATATGCCCATAGTTTCCCTGCCACATTTAAGCGCCAGTCGCATCATCCGAACAACACCTGAAAAATTATGGGACGTGCTGACCGACACCCGACGTTGGACCGAGTGGGGCCCTACGGTCAAAGCGGTTCGGTCTGACACACGTTATATTCAGGCCGGCACAAAGGGTTACGTCAAAACGACCTTAGGCTTTTGGGCGCCATTTGTCGTTACTGAATGGGTCGAGGGGCAATACTGGGCGTGGCATGTTTTTAACATTCGGGCCACCGGTCATCGTATCGAAACCATCGACACCACCAATTGCCGGCTTGTATTTGAGGTGCCGCTTTGGGCTGCACCCTACGCGATGGTCTGCAAACTAGCCGCCCATCGAATTGCCCGCTGTCTGCAGATCGGCGATATGCGCAACTCAATTCCATCTAACAATGATTGACACAACATTTTCACTTCTTTATACTCCTTGGGATATCGTTCTTGATTGATGGCGCTGCAATCTGATTTAACCCAAATCTTAAACCAATCCGGAACACCAATGTCTAAAATCGTTGACCTTCATAATTATCGCACCAAAGCGGTAGAGCAGCGAGCTTTCGGTCCTTGGCAGAAACGCTTTGGTGAAACCTACGATGCAGATACCCGCCTGTCGAATTTGTCCGATCAAACCCTTTTTTTTCTGGCCCAGCCCGGAGAGGACAGCTCAATTGCTTATTATGAAATGATTATGGGGGTTTTGGATTTAGGCCCGGCCACCAAATTTAACTATCTGCCAACCGAGCGTCAGATGCGGGTAGTGGATATACATTTGTTTTTAGCGGACCATATGCGCTTTGAAATGATGTGCCGTCTGGAATGGCTGGCTGCGCATGCCTGCCAGGACTGCAGCATCATTAAATTGATTCAGAATCACAAGCAGATGCGCGAAAACTGCAAACAAAATCCACCGGGACTGTCAGCTTCCCATCCTGGCCACGCCACTTACCAGAAGCTTATCCCCCGGGAAAAAGAGGTGTTCATCCGCCAGCTGTTGCGAGAAGCACTGGACGCTTTTGAAAATCGATTGGAATCATAAAGATGCGTTCAGGGGATGCGGATAACCTCCCCATGTGAACACGGGGTAAGATTGCCGCCGTAGCTGCGATAATCTCTCATAGATCGGAAACTGTAGTTTATTCGTCCATGAGAGCTTTCTATTTTGATGCTCTGTCCCTTTTTGACCATCCCGCGATAGATCTCACCATCGCTGAAACCATCACGTATCGGATTGCCATCCTGATCTAAGTTAAATACTCTTAGCTGCACATCATCATTTTCAACTTTAATACGACATGAGTTATGGGCGGCAAGTGCGCTAAACGGTATAAGAAACACGGCCAGCAGGACAACAATCATCGTCAGAAAACCATTGGCATATATTATTTTCATTTTCAGACCTCACATTCGTCATCGTATAATTCAGGGCTGCTAAGTCATAAGCTATAATTATTGACTCATATTTTATGGTAAGGTCTTTTTAAACAGATTCAAGAAATTCGTTGTCGATTTAAGAAAAATGAAAGCAAGACAATTAATATTTTTATCCTTGGTGAACTTCGTGACCTTTGAGGTGTGAATAATGGCTTCGAAAAACACTCGTATTCATTTTAAGTGGTTGGCTGATTAGTAAACTTCTATCCCTTCAATCTTGCCCCCACCGTATTCCGCCATAGTCTCGGCCGCAATGGTTAATCCGTTTCTTAGCTGCTGGCTGTCAATGCCGGGAACGGCATAGGCATAGAAGAGAACCTGGGTGGTATCTTGGCCTACGCGGGTTTTTTCATCAGCTCCCTGGCACAGGACACAAACAATTTCGCGTTCATCCCGCAGCACAATCTCATCTGCCTTGCAGATAAATTCGCGCCCGCCCATACCGGCGCATTCCTCGCCCGCGGCAGCAACATCCAGTGTCAGACTGCCATCAAAGCGCTCATAATCGGTAACCGCCACCAGTATCCCGGCGCACATTTCAGCCATAAAATGTGCATCCACTATCAAATCGTAGCGTGGAAAACCGCTGTGGATGGTGCGCTTCAGATGGTGGGTGAGCGGGCAGTCAAACCCAAAACGTTGGAAAAAATCAGCATAGGTATCAATGCGGCTGGTGATTTCAGCCAGGGTCTGCCGCTTTCGCATTTTGCGCAGCAGTTTGCGCTTGTGCTGATCAAATCCTTCTGGATTTTCATGATTGCGGCACCCACTAATGAGCGTCAGACCAAATCCAACGCCAGGATATTTGGTTTGATAAGCGCTTGACAGTGAAAATTTAGGAAACATGGTTTTTGTCCTCGCTTGGGGAATTCTTATAATGGCATAAAATGTGACTCACGGCATCGTGTTAGCCGACGGTCATACGCCGGGCGATACGCTGCTGCAGCATACCGACCAACACCAGAATCAAAGCGGCCAGCAATAAAAGCAGGGTTGAAATGGCAGGCAGCATGGGTTCGATCTCATAGCGAATCACATCCCACATCTTTTTAGGCAGGGTGACGGCAGTGGAACCGCAAATAAATAGGGCGATCACCACTTCATCAAAGGCAATCATAAAAGCAAAGATAGCGCCGGTCAGAACACCGGGCCGGATGATCGGAAAAGTGACTTTCATAAAGGTCTGGAATCGATTGGCGCCCAATATGCGAGCGGCATGTTCTAGACTGCGATCAAACCCGCGTAGCGTAGCTGAAATGGGCAGAACCGAAAACGGCAGGGTTAAAGGGGTGTAAGCCAGTACCAGTCCCAGCTTGGTCCCTAACAGGCCAAATTTGGCAAGGCTAATGTAAAACGCCAAAGCCATGACAATCAGCGGCACAATCATCGGGGAAATAATAAAGGCATTGATAAGACCCTTGCCTTTGAAACGGCCCCAAACCAACCCCAGAGAAGCCAACAGACCCAGGAAAGTTGAAAAGACGGCGGTCATCACCGAAACCTGTAAAGAGTTTAGAACCGCACTCTGCCAGGCCGGGTGGTTGAAAAATTTGCGATATTGATCCAAACCGATTTTACTGGGTGGAAATTCGATAATCTCAGCTGAACCCAAAGACATGGGGATCAGCAGCAGCACCGGCGCAATCAGAAAAAAAATCGCCGAACCGGATACGATCCAAAGCGGCCAGCCGATGTGCAAGGGATCGAAACGCGCCGCTCTTTTGCGTGACCTTTGGCTCATGTTTTGACCCCTCCCCACAGACGCTCCACCCCCAGGTAGCGGTTATAAATGGCAAAGACCACCAACGTGGCCAGCAGTAAAATCACCGACATTGCCGATGCAAAGGGCCAATTCAACAGATCCACGACCTGGATCTGAATCAAATTGGATATCATTTGTTCCTTGCGCCCGCCCAACAGGGCCGGGGTGATAAAAAATCCCAACGCCATGATAAAAACCAGCAATGCACCGGCGCCGATGCCGGGCAGACTCAGCGGAAACGACACCCGCCAGAACGTCTGCCAGCGGGTGGCGCCCAGATTTTGGGCCGCCTTTTCAAGGTTCAAATCAATACCCATCATGACAGAGTAAATCGGAAACACGATGTAGGGCACAAAAATATGCGTCATGCCGACCATCACACCGAATTTGTTGTGCAAAAGCTTAAACGGTGAGTCGATCAATCCGAAGTAGGTCAGTACGGAGTTAACGACACCGCTGCGCTGCAGAACAATGATCCAGGAATAATTGCGCACCAAAAGACTAATCATAAAAGAAAGCGTTATGGCCAGCAGGAAAAAATTACGAACACCGGGTCGTGCACGACGCAGCACATAGGCTATGGGGTAGCCCACGATCAGAGCCGATAAGGTCGATAAAACACTAATCTGAAAGGTTATCCATAAGAGCCGCGAATAGAGCGGCGTTTTAAAAAAATACAGATAATGTTCAAAGGTAAAATCCGGACTAAATAAACTTTTGATCAGGATGCTTGAAATCGGATAGACAAACAGCAGAAAAAGCGCCAACAGGGCCGGTACCACCAGAATAAACCTTTTGAAACCTTTGCGGTGCCAGAAACTGCTGGATGTAATTTTTTGAGATAAGATAGTGTCCGCTGATTCCACTATTATAACCACAGATTCATATAAAGGAGATAAATATTTTCGCTTGCCAATTTAAATAGTTAAAAGTGATTCCAAACTTTATCTAATGTCCGTTAGCGGCGTTGTGAGCCAGCATAAAATGCTCACATACTGACGTGTACGCTCCACTTTTATGCTGGCTCCCGCCTTGCTAACGAACATGATCTAATAAGTTGAAATCACTTTTAGGAGATAATCCAGGTTTTCCATTTCTCAGTCAACGGCGCCAAATTCGGTCCCCAGTAATCCGCATCGTGGGCAAACTGCTTTTTGAGGTTATCCGGATATGACGGCAGCTCTTTGGCCCGCTCCGGTGTGATATAGTTGAACGCCTTGAGATTGGTGGGGCCATAGGCAATGTATTTCTGCATCTGCTCGCCCTGGCGCTCGGCAGAGATTGCAAAGTTGATGAATTTCATCGCCAGATCTCGGTTGGGATTGCCTTTGGGAACGGCCCACCAATCCAGATCAAGACAGCCCCCTTCCCAAACAATCTCCAGCGGCACGTTCTTTTTCTGGGCCACATTGACGCGCCCATTCCAGGCAGATGCATAGTGGGCCTCGGCACTGGTCAACAGTTGAATCTGCTGGGCGCCGTTTTTCCACCAAACTGTGATGTGGTCTTTGATCTGATCCATTTTCTTGAAGGCGCGCTCGACATCAATCGGATAAATTTTATCCATGGGCACGCCGTCGGCCAACAGGGCAAACTCGAGATTGAAGGGGGCTTGATCTTGCAAAGCCCGCGGACCTGGAAAATTTTTGACATCCCAGAAATCCGCCCAGCTGGCGCACGCTTTCTTGTCGGCAAGCGCTTTTTTGTTATAAGCCAAAGAAGTCGTCCAGAAAATATTGCCGACGGCTGCTTTGCGAATGGCCTTTTTGTCAATGCCCTCAAGGTTGACCACATTGGTATCGATGGGCTCTAGAAGATTTTCCAGCTCGCCGCGGGCAATATGGCGGGTCTCCAAATCCACTACATCCCATTCAAACGCTTTGGCGTCGACCTGGGCCTTCACTTTGGCAATATCCGGGCCCGATGCTTCGATAATCTTAACACCGAATTTATCCGCAAATGGCTGAATGAGGGCTTTGCGTTGAGACTCCTGATAGGAACCGCCATATGAGCAAATCTTCAGGGTGCCGCCCTTGGCCATGGTGGTGTGAACAAACGGTCCCACTGACGCCGTCACCAAAGCCGCACCGGTGGCCGCACCGGTTTTTACGATAAATTCACGACGCGTCAGGCCCTTTTGGTTTTGGGTTTCCTTTTTCTTTTTCATTCCACACCTCCTTTTGTGTTTAGGTTATGGATAAAGTGCCATATCAGGTTAAGGCAAGTCCGTGGCGTTGGCGCCAACCGATGGTAATATCACCTCCGATCTTGAAATTTTGAACACTGGGCCCGCTTTGCACTTTGACATCCACAAGTATCCCCGGTGCCAGACTGACGCGATAAATTCTGGCTTCACCCAAATAGACGATTTCTTCGATTTTGCCGTTGAATCGATTGGCAATTTCATTGGAATCAGTTGCTTCCGGGCTCAGGATTTGAATTTTTTCGGGCCGGATGGCAACCGAAACCGCTTTGCCGGGATTCGCCTCGTTAAATTTGGCAACCCAGACCTTCAGGCCTTCATCGGTCTCAACGGCTGTGCGGTCACCATCGGATTCTGCAATCTGACCTCTTAGAAAATTAGACTCGCCAATAAAGCCGGCCACAAACAGACTGGCCGGCGACTCATACAGCGCCACCGGTGTATCCAGCTGGATAATTTTGCCTTCGTTCATAATGGCAATCCGATCCGACATCGTCAGCGCTTCTTCCTGGTCGTGGGTAACATAAATTACGGTGATATCCAAAGACTCCTGCAGGTGCTTGATTTCCAGCCGCATGTGATCACGGAGTTTCTTATCCAGCGCGCCCAAAGGTTCGTCCATCAACAGGATTTTGGGTTTAAAAACAATGGCCCGGGCCAGCGCAATTCGCTGTTGCTGCCCGCCACTGAGTTGATGCGGGTAACGGGTCTCAAATCCCGGTAATTTGACAAGCTCAAGCGCTTCTTTGACGGACTGCTGAATGGTGGGGCCGGGGGTTTTGCGCATTTTCAGCGGGAAGGCGATGTTGTCGGATACGGTCATGTGGGGAAAGAGCGCATAGTTTTGGAACACCATGCCAATACCGCGATCATTTGGCGCTACCGTGGTGATATCTTCATTTTCCAATAAGATCTCGCCACGATCGGGAATTTCGAAACCGGCGACCATGTTCAGTGAGGTCGTTTTGCCCGACCCACTGGGGCCAAGCAGTGTCAGAAACTCGCCGTGTTGAATGCTCAAAGATACGTCATCAACAGCTCTGACATCTCCAAATAGTTTAGAGACATTGATCAGTTCAAGCTGAGACCCCATCGTGTCCCTTTCTGCTGATAAACGGCAGTAATGGAGAAAGATTTGAAACGCTCAGTTTAGGTTCATACATGAAGCGGTTGTTCGGGTCAAGAAGGGTAATGTCATTGAATAGAACACCGGGCGGTTTTCAGGGAAAGATCTTCCCTGGGTTTAAGATACCGTTGGGATCGAACAGGGTTTTGATCTGCTTCATCCACTCCAGGCTTTTGCCGTGCTCGGCGGTCATGTACTTTTTCTTCCCCAAACCCACACCGTGCTCGCCGGTGGCGGTTCCGCCCAGATCAATAGCTCTTGACACCAAACGGTGGACCAGCTCGTCAATCTGAGCCCATTGCTTTTTATTACCTTTTTTACCGGGAATATTAAAGTGTACGTTGCCGTCTCCGGCGTGGCCGAAGGTATACCCCTTGATGCCGGTTGATTTCATCTCCTCGCCAATGGCCGCGATAATTTTCGGATAGGCCGTATTGGGAACGGCCACATCAACAACGAGGGTACCGCAATCCGGATGGGTACGAATAATCATCTCGCCCAGTGCATGCCGCGCTTTGAAGATTTTATCCCGCTCGGCCTTACCCAAACCAGATCTAAATTCCGTGCACCCAAATTCATCACAGATCTCTCGGCCCATCCCCAGGACTTCTGCCAGGTGGCTAGCCGTAGAGCTGTGAAACTCGACAAACAAAGTGGGTGAAACCGTCAGGCCCAGCTGCTCTTCACGGTTCATCAGTTCAATACATTCTGACCCCAGCAGTTCCAGAGCCGCCGGATTCAAACCGGCTCTGATCATCTCAAATACCGCTTTGCTGGCAGCTTCTACAGAGGTAAAAGTAGCAATGGCAGCCGAGTATTCCACCGGAAAACCCACCAGGCGCAAGGTGGCGCCGACCACAATGCCCAGTGTCCCTTCGGATCCTACCATCAGGTGAACCAAATCATAGCCCGAAGATGTTTTGGCTGCGCGGGTACCCAGCTCGATGATTTCGCCGCTGGTCAGAACGACCTCCAGCCGCAACACATAATCCTTGGTGGAGCCGTAATACACCGTGCGGGTCCCGCTGGCGTTGTTGGCAATCATGCCGCCAATGGTGGCCTGGGCACCGGGATCGGGCGGAAAAAACAGGCCTGTGTGGCGCAATTTTTCATTCAAATGCTGATAGATAACACCAGGTTCCACATCAGCCTGAAAATCTTCAGCCCGAATGTCCAGAATGCGGTCCATCCGGTTAAAATCCAAAACAATGCCTTTTTGAATCGGAATCGGATTGCCTTCCAGGCTGGACCCAGAGCCCCATCCGGTTACCGCGAGCCGGTGCTCATTGGCATATTGTAGAATGGTCACCACCTCAGCACTGGTTACCGGCCAGATGACGGCTTCCGGCCGACTGGGGGCATGCTGCGACTGATCTTTGGCATGCAAATCGAGAACCGAATCGCCGGTGGAAAACCGCTCACGAGCGACCATGGCCTGCAGATTTTTTATATGCTTATCGTTCAGAGAATTGAACTCCAAAATATCCTCCTGAGAGAGTAGTATTCGGTACTTAGAAGTGTTCTGCCTTCTGAATAAGACTTGACTTCACTGTGTAACCTATATAGGAAAGAATATCAAAATAAAAAATGAATCGCATTCAGTTCTGCCCGCCAAACACATACAATAGTCTAGCAAAATACACACACGTAGCCCATATGAACGTCCAATCCAAAAGTGAAAGGAGGATCGTGATGAAAAAAAATATGTTTCTCATTAGTCTGGTATTGCTGGTCGGCCTTTTTTCTATCTGTTTTTCTATGATGCCGGCGAATGCCACTGCCAAAAATATTAAGGTGGGGGTCATTGACTGCTATAGTGGCCCTGCGGCCGTTTTTGGAAATGATGCCCTTAACGGATTTAAGCTGGCCTTAAATGAGATAAACGCCCAGGGTGTTCTGGGCAAAAAAATTGAGTTCACCACCCGTGATTCAAAGTTTAAAGTGGATCTGGCGCTAAATTTTGCCAAAGAACTGGTCCTGCGCGAAAATGTGGATATCCTGGTGGGCACCATCAACAGCGGGGCCGCGGTGGCGATATCTCAAGCGGTAGCCAAAAAAGAAAAAGTGCCGTTTATCGCCTGGATTTCCAAAAGTGAGAATATCACCGGCAAAAAAGGCCATCGCTATGTATTCTCGGCCGGTGAAAATACGGCCATGGCCGGTAAATCCGGCGGGGTGGCCCTTGCCCGAAAGCCTTATGTCACTTACTGGATCGCTGGAGACGATTATGAATACGGCCATGCCATAGCAGATGCGGCCTGGAGAAACCTAAAGGCCCTTAAACCGGAGGTGAAAGTCATCGGTAAATCCTGGTGGAAAGTCGGTGAGCCCGATCTGGTTCCCTATGTCACATCAATTATGGCTGCCAAACCGGACGCGGTAATCTTTGCCACCGGCGGCCGCAGCATGGTCAACATTATGAAAACTATCAAAGCCACCGGCATGACTGATAAAATGGGGATTTATATTCACAGCGCAACCGATCATGCGGTTTTAAAGCCCCAGGGCATGAATGCGCCTGAAGGGGTCATGGGCACCATCGACTACCATTTTTATTATCCGGAGCTTTCGGCCAATAAGCGCTTTGTGAGTCGTTTTAAAGCTGCCTACGGCAATCCGCCCGGATTTCCGGCTTTTCAAGGCTATATCACGGGTCTTTTCATTGCCGAGGCTTATCGAAAGGCCGGTTCTGTTGATACGGAAAAATTTATTGATGCCATGGAAGGCCTGCAGATTCAAAGCCCGGCGGGCAGGATCGAAATGCGGGCCTGCGATCATCAGGCCATTTTACCAATGTATTTTGGCGTAACAAAGCTATCACCCGAGCTGGGTGTGGCCGTTTCCACGGACATTTATACCCTGCGGGGAGCGGAAGTCATGCCGTCCTGTCAGGAGATCATGAAGGCCCGGGAACAATAAAAAACACATCGATTACGTTTGTCCGTCTACTATGGTAACATGGGCCGTTGACCTGCTGGGCGGATCCTCAGCGCTGGACAGGATCTAGCCCGTCTGGATTCTGGCGGGCAAGTCAATCACATACGTGAAGTTTACCGGTTCGCCGGTTGGCCGGTGAGCCGGTTTTCTTTATTGGGAGAACGGGAAAGACACAAGATAAGGAATTAAGGTATGGAAGGTGGAGCGGGGATAACGCTTGCAGCTTTGAGCAGTACCTTTCTGATCGGTTTAAGTCGCGCCATGATTTTATTCATTGTGACTTCGGGTCTGAGTTTTGTGCTCGGTGTGCTGCGCGTGCCGAATGTCGCCCACGGTTCTTTATATATGATCGGTGCATTTGCCGCTTATAGCATTTCGACCCTGTTCGGCGGTGGGTCCCTCGGTTTCTGGCTGGCCCTTATTTTCGCACCTTTGGTGGTTGCGCTCATCAGCCTGATTGCCGAACGGACGCTGTTCTGTCATCTATACGAGCGCGAGCATCTCATGCTGCTGCTGTTCACCTTTGCGTTGATGTTAATTTTGGGCGATTTAACCAAAATGGTGTGGGGCGCCGATTACCGCTCCATTATGGCCCCGGCATTTCTGCAGGGCTCTATTTCTGTCTTCGAATCCCCGTATCCCAGGTACAATCTGTTTCTGTTAGTCATCGGCCCGCTGGTGGCCGTCGGGCTGTGGTTGTTTTCCACTAAAACCAAAATGGGTAAAATTGCCCGCGCCGCAGCCGTGGATATGGAGATGGTCGGTGCCATCGGTATCAATGTCAGCTGGGTATTCGCGTTCGCATTCGTCCTGGGCTGTTTCCTTGCCGGTCTGGGCGGTGCCCTAGTCTCACCGACGATCAGTGTTACCCTGGGAATGGATCACGACATCATCATCGAGGCCTTTTTGATTGTCACCATCGGCGGCCTCGGCAATATGTGGGGAGCTCTGGCCGGTTCGCTGATATTTGGCATTACCCAGTCTTTCGGTGTTTTGTTCTGGCCGCAGTTTGCCATTGTATTCCCCTATCTGGCGGTGGTGATTATTTTGACCCTGAAGCCTACGGGGATGCTGAAATCGGTATGGTAGAAAGGAACTGCCGTTGTTTCGAGAGATAATCCGGCAAAAATCATTTGGTGTCAGCGTTGCTATTTTTGTGATTCTGCTTCTGGCGCCATCGTTTCTGCCAAGATTCTACGTCTACTTTTTGGCGGTCATTTTCGTAACCGCGCTGCTGGCCATGAGCTTGAATCTATGCGTGGGTCATGGCATGCTGTTTCAATTTCATCACGGGGTCTTTTACGGCGTGGGCGCCTATACGACGGGGCTTTTGTTGTCCAAAACGTCTCTGCCGTGGTGGTTGGCTTTTATCGCCGGACCCCTGGCAGCCGCCCTGGCCGGATTGCTGATCGGCATGTTCTGCATCCGGTTAAACCGATTGTATTTCGGAATGCTGCAGATCTCTCTGGGATCTTTGATCTGGGCCATAGCCTTTCGTTGGTATGACCTTACCGGCGGTGATGACGGCATTCACGGCATTACCATACCTGATTTTATATCCTCGACAACGACTTCTTATTATTTTGTTTTGGTGGCGATCGGTATCTGTGTGTTCCTAATGTTCTTGATCTTAAAGTCACCCTTTGGCTCCACCCTGCAGGCCATCCGCGACAACCCGGAGCGCTGTGCGGCCGTGGGCATCCATGTACGACGTCACCAACTGGTGACCATTATCATCGCCACCTTCTTTGGCGGGGTGGCCGGCGTGCTTTTTGTGGTGGTGGAAGGATCCATTTTTCCGGATTTGCTGTTCTGGAGCCTGTCACTTGAAGTATTTATCATGTGCCTGCTGGGCGGATGGTTTACATTTGCCGGCCCCATTTTAGGCGCTGCCATCATTGTGTCCCTGCGTACCTTCATGGGGACCTACACCGAATATTGGACCCTCATTCTCGGAGTTATTTTAATTTTGCTGATTTTCTTTTTGCCGGACGGTATTATGGGCACCAACTACCGCCATCTTTTTCGGTCCCGGGCAAAATATACCGGCGAATACCAGACGGAGTAAATGAGTGCTGCGCGTAGAGAATTTACATAAATCATTCGATGACTTCAAAGCCGTAGATGGTGCGCATCTAACCGTAGAAAAAGGACAACTCGTGGCGGTGATCGGGCCCAACGGCGCCGGCAAAACTACCCTATTCAATCTGATCTGCGGACAACTGCAGCCCGACACGGGTCAGATTTTACTGTCCGACGAAGACATCGGCAAATTACCCCCGCATGCCATCTGTCGTAAGGGGATCGCCCGGTCCTTTCAGATCGCCAATATTTTTCCGCGGCTGTCTGTCTTTCGCAACGTGCAGGTTTCGGTTCTTTCTCAGCAGAAACTCAGCAATAAGCTGTTTTATCCGGCGGCGCAGCTGGCGGTTGAGGAAACCAACCGTATTTTGGAAAGTGTCGGTCTTGTGGATAAAAAAATGGACATAGCAGGCTCCCTGTCCCATGGAGACAAACGCATTCTGGAGATTGCCATTGCCCTGGGAAATGAGCCGGAATTGCTAATTTTGGATGAACCCACTGCCGGCATGTCTCCCGAGGAGACCACAACCACTATGGCTCTGATCCAACGCCTTGCCCGAGAACAGGGCCTGACTATTTTATTTTGCGAGCATGATATGGAGGTTGTCTTTGGCGTGGCCCAGAGCATCATGGTCATGCAGCAGGGACAGACAATTGTTCAGGACGATCCCCTGACGGTGAGGCAAAACGCTGATGTCCAACAAGCCTATTTGGGAGATGAATGATGCTCGAGGTTATAGGTATTCACACCTACTACGGCTTGAGCCACATCCTTTTTGATGTGTCTTTAAGGGTAAAGACGGGGCAAGTTGTTTGTTTGCTGGGTCGCAACGGCGCCGGCAAGACCACCACGTTTAGAAGCATCATGGGTTTAAACCCGCCTGCCCAGGGCCAAATCCGTTTTAATGATGCGGATGTGACTGGCACACCTGCCTATCAGCTGGTGCGCAGGGGCATGGGCTGGGTCCCTGATGACCGCCGCATCTTTGCCGACCTGACTGTCGGAGAAAATCTGGAAATTGCCGAGCGCAAAAGCAAGACGGGAGAGCAATGGGATAAACACAAAGTTTACGATCTTTTTCCGGCCTTGAAAGAAATGGACAGCCGCAAGGGCGGTTTGCTTAGTGGCGGCGAGCAAAAGATGCTGGCAATCGGTCGAGCCTTGATGACCAATCCGCAGTTTCTGTTGCTGGATGAGCCTACCGAGGGACTGGCACCGGTGCTGGTTAAAACATTGGGCGAACGGATCAAAAAACTGAAAGACGTCGGTTTAACGGTTTTGCTGGCTGAACAAAACGTGAACTTTACGCTGACGCTAAGCGATTATGGCTATATTATCGACAACGGCCGGATCTGCTATGAGGGGCCGGTTGATGAACTGATTGATAATGAGGAAGTCAAACATATCTGCGGCATCTAAGTTTTCATTTCAGAAATGGCCCTTTTTCGCGATCTCTGTGTCACAATCAGATTTTAATCCTCGACATACTGCAAGTATGCCTCCGGTAAAAATCTGATTCTTCCTTGACCTTGCAAAAAATTGCTCACCTCTGAAATGAAAACTAAATATTTAAATAAAAACAATCTGAGCCTTTAAAACAATTTTTACATTTATTTTTAGTAAAGAAGAAATCCTTGTTCAAAGCCCTGTGAGCAGTTGCCAGCAACTAAGAATCCGGCGGGGCATCTGCACCAGAGTCGAAATCGTCTGAAAGCAACTCTCCATTTGAATTCTTGGATTTACCCTCTGGCGCAGCGTTTCCCACCGAAGGTAAAATATCCTCAAACGCTACCCCATATATTTCCCAAACCGTGACAAACAAGGCGGCCACAATCGGACCGATAATGATGCCCACCACACCGAACATGATGATGCCGCCCAGGGTCCCGAAAAGAATCATCAACTCGTGCATCTGGGTGTCACGCCCCACCAGGATGGGGCGCAGCAGATTATCGATACTGCCCACCACCGCCGCACAAAACACACCCAGCCCGATGGCCTTGGCAAAATGCCCGGTGGCGGCCAGGATGATCACTGCCGGCCCCCAAACCAGCGCAGTGCCAATGCCCGGGATAAAGGACAGCACCGCCATCACGGTACCCCAGAACACGGCACTGTCAATTCCGACCACCGCAAAGGCTGCGCCGGCCAGGGTGCCCTGCAGGATACCAATCACTGCCGTGCCTTTAAGCGTGGCGCGGGTGACCGAGGTGAATTTATTGAGCATGCGGCGTTCATCCTGGTCTTCCAGCGGCAGGTAATATAGAATTTTATCAATCAACTTATTGCCGTCCATGTAAAAAAAGAACATGGTATACAACATGATGAACATCATAAAGATAAAGTTGACCGTCCCCACGGCATACGCTCGCAAACGGTTAATTAAAAAGCCGCTAATGTGGCCGACCAGCTCACCGGCCTTTGTCAGGATCAGATTGCGATAGGGCTCGATGCGATCATAAAACGGTAGGGATTTTAAGATGCTGGAAATCTCATCCGGCTGAGAAAGGTGCTTTGCCACCCAGGGAGTAACCGCTTCACCGACTTTGATGGCCTGGGCGGTGACGATGCCCAGCAATGCGCCCAAAGGTATGATAACAACAAAGACGATCAGCAAAAGGGTCACCATCGAGGCCAGGGCACGGCGCCCGCCAGACCAGCGTACAAAGCGGCGGTACAAAGGATAGGACAGGGCTGAGAAAATACCGGCCAGAAAAATGGCCATCAGAAACTGGCGAATCATCGATAGAAATAGGGCCGAGATAAACAAAACCAGCAGCAAAAGTACCCATTGGTTAATGGTTTCTTTGTTCATGGCAGAATCCCTCTAAAGCAGAGTTGATTTTTTTATAAATATAACCAACTTGTAATGATCAAAGCAATATTTTAATATGCAACACCATTTGTATGACCGATTATTTCATTTGAGAG
The DNA here is from genome assembly GCA_030066985.1 of Desulfobacterales bacterium. NCBI lineage: Bacteria > Pseudomonadati > Thermodesulfobacteriota > Desulfobacteria > Desulfobacterales > Desulfobacterales bacterium. The sequence continues at coordinate 3,326 of JASJAN010000006.1, read as the reverse complement.
GCACATCATGTTCTTCAGGTCAAACCAAAACGGACTGCTTCCCACAGAGCAGGGATCGACTGAAAAATTAGGCCTGCTCATCATTTTAGGGGTCTGCTTCATCATCCTGGTGTCGACCCTGGCCTGGTTCGCGCTGGACAGGGTTAAGACAAAAATACAGGCTGATGTAGGGAGTTCTTTGAAGACGGTCCTGCAGACCACCCGGGGATCGCTCAAAGTGTGGGTTGAATCCAACAAATTCCACCTGGTCCAGCTCGCCCAAGACCCCCGAATGGTTGATCTGATTCAGCGACAGTTGAATATTCCCCGCAGCAAAACAAGATTATTGAAAAGCGACAGTTTGAAAGAGCTGCGCGCTTTTTTCAGATACCGCAAAAGCCGATACGGTCAGATGGGATTTTTTGTTATCGCTCCAGATTTTCTCAACATCGCATCCATGCGGGATAGCAACGTCGGGGCTAAAAATCTGATTGCAAACCAGGCTCTGGATCTTCTTCATCGTGTCTTCCAGGGCGAAGTGATTATGGTGCCGCCCATTTGGTCGGACGTCCCTTTGATTTCTCCCCGGGACGGTCGGCGCCGGAAATCGCCTTCCATGTTTTTTGCCGCCCCTGTCAAAGACAGACGCGGCGCTGTTATTGCGGTTCTAACCCTAAGGGTCCATCCGGCCCGGGATTTTACCCGCCTCATTCAGCTGGGGCGCCTCGGTAACAGCGGCGAAACATATGCCTTCGGCCGCTACGGCACCATGCTTTCCGAAAGCCGCTTTGATGAAGATCTGCGTGCAATCGGTTTGATCGGCAAAGATGAAGACAGTATTTTGGCTGTCAGTGTTCGCGACCCCGGCGGTGACATGACCGCGGGATTCACCCCTGCGGTTCCCCGCTACCAGCAACCGTTGACCCTCATGGCCCGGGAAGCGACTGCAGGCAACACCGGGCTCAATGTATCCGGGTACCGCGATTACCGGGGCATCCTGGTCTACGGTGCCTGGTTATGGGATCAACAGCTGCAAATAGGGCTGGCCTCTGAAATCGATAAAGCTGATGCCCTGCGTCCCTATTTTACCACGCGCACGGTAATTCTGACGGTGCTCGGAATTACGGTCTTTCTTGCGCTGGGTTCAATGATGTTTGCGGTGGTCATACAAAAGCAAGCCAGACGTGCTTTGCAGGAATCCTATGATCTGCTTGAAATCCGCGTCGAGGAAAGAACCGCTGAATTGTCCGAAAGTGAAGAGCGGTTCTCCCTGGCCGTCAAAGCTGCCGGGGGCGGTCTATGGGACCTGGAACCACAGACCGGCAAGACCTGGTATTCGGAGCGCTTCAAAGAACTGTTGGGTTATTCCGGCGATGAAAGCGAAGATGCTTTTCCAGGCTGGGAAAACAGCCTACACCCCGATGATCACGACGTCATTGTGGCCAAATTACAGGACCACCTGGACAACCACACCCCCTTTAATGAGATCATTCGACTGCGATGCAAATCCGGCGAATACCGCTGGTTTCGCTCCATGGGCCATGCCCTCTGGGATCGCAGTGGCCTGGCCTATCGCATGGCCGGCTCCATTATCGATATTACCGAAGGCAAACTGGCCCAGGAGCAGGCCCGCAAGCTCTCTTTGGCCATCGAGAACAATCCGGCTTCGGTGGTGATTACTGCCAAAGACGGCACCATCGAATATGTCAATCCCACTTTTTGTGAAGTTACCGGTTATTCGGCCGAAGAAGCCATTGGAAACAACCCCAAGGTATTAAAGTCCGGAGATCTTCCCCCATCCTTCTATAAGGAGCTGTGGGATACCATTCTGGCCGGAAACGTCTGGCGGGGTGAATTTATTAACCGTAAAAAAAATGGAGAAGAATTCTGGGAAAGTGCTTCTATTTCGCCGATAAAGGATGATAAAGGCGAGATCACCCATTTTGTGGCGGTTAAAGAAGATATTACCGAGCAAAAAAAGATTCAGGAAACCCTGCGCAAAAGCGAAGAGCGTTTTCGAGGTTATTTTGAGTACAGCCAGGTCGGGATGACCGTTACCGCCCCGGATAAGGGCTGGATCGAGGTCAACGACCAGCTGCAACAGATGCTGGGATACAACCTGGATGAATTACGCCGCATGACCTGGGCTGAGTTGACGCATCCGGACGATTTAGAAGAAGATTTGAACAATTTCCAAAAATTGATGGCCGGCGAGATCAATGATTACGCCATGGACAAACGGTTTATCCGCAAGGATGGCGAGATCGTCTATACCAGCCTGACGGTCTCCTGCGTGCGCGAGGAAAACGGAGATGTTCAAAATATCCTGGCATCCATGATGGATATCACCGAACGCAAAAAAGCCGAGCAAGAGACAAAAAATTCCCAGGAACGTCTGGCACAGATCATCGACTTTTTGCCGGATCCCACCTGGGTGGTTGATAATGAAGGCAAAGTGGTTCGCTGGAACAAAGCCATTGAAAAAATGGTGGGTGTAAAAGCAGGGCAAATTGTCGGCAAAGGCGATTATGAACATGCCCTGCCCTTTTATGGTGAGAGAAGACCGGTATTGATCGACCTGGTTCGTAGCTGGCAGCCCGAATATGAAGAGAAATACATATCAGTCAAAAAGGAAGGTGAGAACCTGATCTCCGAATCCTACCATGAGCATCTGGGTGATGGGGGGATCTATCTGAGTGCCACTGCCGGTCTCCTGTATGATGCCGCCGGGAAAATCGCCGGCGCCATTGAGTCACTGCGTGATATCACTGATAGCAAACAAATGGAAGAAGAACTAATCGAGGCCAAACAGGCCGCCGACGATGCCAATAAGGCCAAGGGGGATTTTCTGGCCAACATGAGCCATGAGATCCGTACGCCCATGAACGCGGTCATCGGTATGGCGCATCTGGCGCTCAAGACCGATCTGACACCCAAACAGCGCGATTATTTGAAAAAAATCCAGTCATCAGCCAATGCGCTCTTGGGCATTATCAATGACATTTTAGACTTCTCCAAGATTGAAGCCGGCAAGATGGACATCGAAAGTGTCGATTTTAATTTGGAAGATGTGATGGATAATCTTGCCAACCTGGTCACGGTCAAGGCCCAGGAAAAAGAAGAGCTCGAAGTGCTGTTTAATGTCAACTGGGAGGTGCCCCGCTTTCTGGTGGGGGATCCCTTGCGGCTCGGGCAGGTGCTGATCAATCTGGCCAACAATGCAGTCAAATTCACAGACAACGGTGAAATCGTCGTATCCACAGAATTGCGCAAACGCAATCAGGAGCAGGTGTCGTTAAAATTTTCCGTCAGAGACACCGGCATCGGCCTGACCGAAGAACAGGCCG